>JAPHRD010000095.1 GCA_026196225.1 Motiliproteus sp. | reverse complement strand
TTCAATGTTTTTTGTCGCACTTCGTTAAAAGTGCTTCTGCAAACATCATCATAAGTGCCCACACGAATTACTTGATCGATTTGTTAAAGAGCGTTGGTTACGTTTCGGCGCTCTTGTATAGAGCAGCGCGTCGTTAACCGAGGCGCGTATTATAGAGCCTCCTAGGTAGCTGTCAATCATTTTCTGAAAACTTTGTAACACATTTTTCAGAAAGACTTTCAAACCACCAAAACAAATAAACCTTTTAAAACAATAAACTAAGGTCTTTTTGCCTCCCTGTGCCTCGACACAAGAGCGGCGTATTCTACAGCTTGAGCTGTTAGCGTCAAGCAAATATTAAAGATTATTTTCTAATGCCAAAACAGCCTATAAACGACATCCGCAGCGCACTATACGCACGACTAAAAATCAGCCTTTTTTAGACTTCTTTTTGGTCTTTTTAGCGAATTTCATCAGGCGTTCTTTCTTTTGTATTTGACGTTTTGAAAGAACATTCTTCTTACCTTCAAACGGATTATCACCTGATTTGAACTCAAAGCGGACCGGAGAGCCCTTTATCTTCAATACCGAGATAAATTTGTTCTGAAGATAACGTTTATAGGAGTTAGGCAATCTATTGACCTGATTACCGTGGACAATAAACAACGGAGGATTCGACCCTCCCTGGTGGGCATAGCGCAGCTTGATTCGATGGCTGCCAACCATCGGTGGCTGGTGATCCGCCACCACATCCTCAAGCAACTTTGTCAGCTTACTGGTGGACCACTTGGTCATGGCCGATCGATGAGCCTCATCAACAGACTCATAGAGATTACCAACACCCGAGCCGTGCAGCGCTGAGATAAAGTGAATATTGGCAAAATCAGCAAAAACCAAACGGCGCTGTATCTGCTCTTTCACCTCATCCTTTTGTTCGCCAGTCATGCCATCCCACTTATTGACAGCAATTACAATAGCCCTTCCAGCATCTAGCACAAAACCCAGCATGTGTAGATCTTGCTCCGTCAGCCCCTCACGGGCATCCATCACCGTGACCACCACATGAGCGTCTTTAATCGCCTGCAGGGTTTTAACGATAGAGAACTTCTCAACCGCTTCTTTAATGTTCTTACGACGCCTAACACCTGCGGTATCGATTAGAGTATAAGGCTTATCGTGACGGAGATAAGGAATATAGACACTATCACGGGTAGTACCCGGCTGGTCATAAACGACAACCCGATCTTCCCCTAGCAGTCTGTTAACCAGGGTGGACTTGCCCACATTAGGACGACCAACAACGGCTATTCGAATACCACCAGTATCCTCATCCTCTTCGCCGCTCTCTTCAGGCAAGGGAAAGTCTTTTAGAACCTCGCCAATCAGACTACGCACTCCACGGCCATGAGATGCGGCAATAGGGATCGGCTGACTCAAACCCATCTCATAGAAATCAGCCATCGCGACATCAGGGTCGATACCATCTGTTTTGTTGACGGCAAGATGATAGGGCTTATCGCAGCGACGAAGGTGATTAGCGATCATCTCATCAGCAGGATTGATACCGCTACGACCGTCCACCAGAAACACCACCGCATCAGCTTCTTCGACGGCCAGCAGCGATTGTTCGGCCATGGCACTGTCGATCCCTTCTTCGTCACCGCTGATTCCGCCGGTATCAATAACGATAAAATCCCGTTCATCGATTTTACCGTCACCATACTTACGGTCACGGGTGAGTCCTGGAAAATCCGCCACTAACGCATCACGGGAACGCGTTAAGCGATTAAACAGTGTAGATTTTCCAACGTTTGGACGCCCTACCAGGGCGATGACAGGAATCATTAAATTCGGCCTGCTTAAATAAAAAAAGAAACGGGCACCCAGCTAACTGAGCGCCCGCATAATAATTGTAGTTACTTTACCAGCGTCAGTGCCGTTAGTCGTCCGCTATTACCATAGACGTAGAGCACATCCTCTGCCACCAACATCGGTCCGCGGACTCCAGAAGAATCCACCTGTTCACGACCTATAAAGCGACCATCTTGGGGCGATAGGAAGTGAACGTAACCTTTGAAATCCGCTACCGCGACAGTATTGCTAATCATTGCAGGAGCTGTTGATTGACGATAAAACAGTCCGTCTTGCTTCCAATATTCGAGACCATTAGTTTTCTCAAAGGCTCGTACATTGCCTTCATCATCACTGGCAAACAGCTGTGAGAGATTTCCTGTCACTCCCTGGAAACTGGATAAAGGCTTATTCCAGCGGACACGACCGTTACTGGCCTCAATAGCGACTAAACGTCCCTGATAGCTACTCACATATAGCTGCCCACCGGAGAGCAATAACTCACCATCGACGTCGATCATCCTTTCCAGCTCAGTCTTACCTTCAGCCAAAGCCACCCGCGCTTCCCAGGCAACCTCGCCACTGACACTATTGAGCGCGACGACCTTACCATTAGAAAAGCCGGCAAAGGCAATATCATTAATTAGTATCGGAGTACTGGTGCCGCGCAAACTCAACGAAGGGATCTGAGCGTTATAGATCCACAGCTGCTCACCATTCTTGGGAGAATAACCGGTCAACCGACCGTTAATAGTCTGGACCAACACAATTTTAGCATTTACCTGAGGAGGGGCTACTGACTCACTACTGAGCACAGCGGTCCACAACGGCTCGCCATCAAGCGCTTTAAATGCAAGCAAACGACCATCCTGAGTGGTCACCAACACTTTGCCATCACCAACACCGACGCCACTGCTCAAGGGCACTTCAATGTCGATACTCCAGATTACTTTTCCGCTATTACGATCCAGCGCCTCGATTGTCCCTTCGACATCACAGACATAGATTCGGTCCGACAGAATGGCCGGGCGAAACTCGTGAAACTTATCGCCAAGACCATCGCCAATTTTTGCTGACCACAGACTCTTGATCTCGATTTCCGGCGTAATACTGGTCAACTCAGCAGGCTCGATCTCCTCATCGCCACCCCACCAGCTACAACCCGCCATTGCCAGCGCGCACAGCAACAAACTCAGCTTACGCAGAATGCTCATCACTTACCCTCTGCCAGATCATCCAGCTTTATCGCGAGAATAGGGCGTTGGTCTCCCTTAGGTGCCGCTTTGGCTTTTTGGTAGGCAGTACGGGCATCGCTGTCACGTCCAAGCGCTAAATAAACGTCACCTTGAACTTCGTAAAAACTAGCTTGAAAACCCTCTACCGGTGCGCCTTGCAGTTCTGCCAACGCCTGATCGGCCTTATCCTGAGCCAACAATACTCGAGCCAAACGCAGCTGGGCGACTTGAGCCAGAGACTTATCCTCACTAATCGTCTTAACCCATTCCAGTTCGGTTTGAGCTTTGGCAAGATCGCCCTGCTCTACTGCACTCTTCGCTAACCATAAAGCGGCATATCGACCGTAGGCGAGCCCTTCATAATTTTGTTTGATCTGGGCTGCCAGATGCTCTGCGGTTTTACGTTTTTCATCGCTCAACTGCTCACCGGGTTGCACAGCCGCGGTAGAAAGAAGATTCTGATACTCAGCTGATGCCATCTCGGAAGTGTTGCGCTGATGATCTTGCCACCCCCGCCAACCAAGCACGATTGCCAGTGCCACAACAATCCCTAATACCGTGGATTTACCATTCTCTTTCCACCAGGATTTAATCGCATCAATCTGTTCTTCTTCGGTACGCATCTCAGCCACAGCTGACTCCTATTACTCTTTTAACTGCTGCCTAAATTCTCGGCAGCAAAACTCACAATTTGTGGAACATATCAGACCCGACAGTTAATCGCTATGGGATCTGACTAACCATTCAGACGACCACCAACAGTCTCAAGCAACTGAGCCTCTGATAAATCTTTATAAGGCTCTTCCTGATCCCAAAAAGTAGCAACCAATTCATCATCTCGTTTGCTCACCAACACAATCCATGGCGCCCCGGTCTGGCGCGCCTTATTGTTGATATTCTTTAACCCACCGCAATGGGACATTACCCGTAATCCCGGGGAAATCTGACGCAGCTTTTCAGCCAAAGCAATTACATCGGCCTGCAACCCCTTACGCTCTGCAGCGATATAGAGATCCAAAGGCGTTTTAAGCTGCTCCGGTATTAGCTCCAAGGTTTCGAGCATCAACACCAAGCGCTCGACGCCCATGGCAAAACCAACAGCAGGAGTGGGACGACCACCCAACTGCTTCACCAAACCATCATAACGCCCGCCGGCACACACAGTTCCCTGCGCCCCCAGACTATCGGTAACCCACTCAAAAACAGTCTTGCAATAATAATCCAAGCCTCGAACCAATCGCGGATTCACCTCATAGGCAATACCCGCTTGATCCAATATCTGACACAACTCGGAGAAATGCTGCTTTGATTCGTCATCCAGGTAATCACTGAGCACAGGCGCATCAGCTAATACTGACTGAGTCGATTCGTCTTTAGAATCCAACACCCGCAGCGGATTAGAATCAAGACGGCGGCGCGAGTCATCGTCGAGCTTGTCCAGGTGCTTGCTAAGATAATCAACCAAAGCACTGCGGTATTCAGCCCGGGCTTCGTTACTTCCCAGAGAATTCAGCTGCAGGGTAACGTCATCTAACATCCCCAGCTCTTTCCAAAGACGGGCCGAGATCATGATCACTTCGGCATCGATATCCGCACTAGCCATGCCAAAAGTTTCTACTCCGATTTGATGAAACTGGCGGTAGCGACCCTTTTGCGGTTTTTCATAACGGAACATCGGCCCCTTGTACCAAAGGCGCTGCGCCTGGTTGAAAAGAAGACCATGTTCTTCGCCAGCTCTGACACAGCCAGCAGTCCCTTCTGGTCGCAGAGTCAGACTTTCATCATTGCGGTCGTTGAAGGTATACATCTCTTTTTCGACAATATCAGTTACTTCACCGATGGAGCGTTTGAACAACTCAGTTTTCTCGACGATAGGTAGTCGGATCTCGCTATAGGCGTACTGACCCAATACCTTCTCGACTGTAGCCTCCAGATAACGCCATGCAGGCGTCTGAGTTGGGAGGATGTCATTCATACCGCGAATGGCTTTAATTTTTGCCAATGTAACTTTCCTAAACTTGAACTAACTTATGGGTGTAGATATTTACTGCAACACCAGTCGGGCAACATCCTTCTTGGCGCTGGTCTGTAGATCAAGAGATTGATCATTGAAAGAGGCTTCAGAAACCGCAGAGACACGCCCCACCAATAGGTTGGCAGGCGCTTCCAATGTCAGCTCCAAACTGTCGCCAGCACGCTTGGTATTCGCAAAGACCAACTTTCCACTGCCATCTCGAATACTGATCCAGCATTCACTCACGAAGCGCATAACCAGCAGGCCTTTTGGCTTCTCGGCGACAACCACTGCTTCAGGTGCAGCCTCTCGGGAATTACTTTCGGCACTTGCGGCATCATTGGCTGGCACTGCGCCATCCGGTTGCGACTCAGTTTCAGCAGCACTTTTCGTTGCCATTGCCACTGTGGATTCAACTTCAGCTTCAACACTGCCAGGAGCTGACTGAGCATCGATTTCTGTAGATCCAGCCTGTTCTGTAAATCCAGCCTGCACGTCTGTAGCACTCTGTTCCAGCTGTCGACTCAGACGCTCAATTTCTGCTGCCGTAAGGTAGTTTGGCTCCTCGGCCTCTTCTGTCACTACAGGAGGCTTATCTTGTTGCGAGGTCAGTGCGTTATTCTCAGCTTCAATTTGTTCCGACTGTTCCATCAACTGCTGCTGGCGCGCAGCCAATCGGGTTTGTATATCGGTAGGATCGGCGATGGCCTGATCTTCATCCGTAGACTCTTCAGAATCTTTCACCTCTTCTGACAGCGGCTCCTGAAAGACCGCTGTAGTGTCAAAATTGATCAGATCTTGTATTGAATGACCTGACTGCGTCTGCCACCACCAGATACTGATACCCACTACCGCCAGGAAGAACAGGTAGACTGACAGACGGATAGGCGTATCGCTAAGTTTTACCTGACTACCCACCTTATTAATGGTAGTCACCTTCTGCGCATCAACCACACCCATTTCGTGATTAAAGCTGGCAATCAACTCATCGCCAGGCAAGTTCAAATAACGGCTGTAGGAGCGAATATATCCACGTACAAAAGGCAAGCCTGGCAACGCTTGCATATCCGCAGCCTCAAGGGCGGCAATGTATTTTGCGGAAATATTGAGACGGGCAGCAGCATCCTCTACAGATACACCCTTTACCTCGCGCGCCTGTTTAAGACGCTCCCCGGTTGCGACCACTTCATCAACGGGAACGTCAGAGGAACGCTCAATCGCATCGGTCACTGCTTGGACTCCTTATAGAGTTGATATTCCAGCGAATTCGGATAAAGATTTTTCAGCAGCAATGCATAGGTAGCTGCCATGCCTGGATCCTGACCATCACGAGATAGCTGGACACCCAACCACAGGCTCTTGGCAGAATGCTCAATTCTTCGGCTATTCACGAGCTCAGAAAAACGACTGAACAACGCCCAGGCCTCACCGCTTTCTCCGCGCTGATAAATCAAATTAGCCAACTCAATGATTGTGGTTCCTGAATTGGGGTTAAGACGTAAAACATTGCGAAAAGTTGCCTCGGCCCGCTCTTTTTCACCGGACAACATATAGCAGCTAGCCAGATTCTCCAGAGCCTGCGGACGGCCTTCGTATAATGGATTTGCCGACGCTTTATCGAAATAGCCACAGGCTTCCTGATAACGGCGCTGAAGCATCAGGAATGCGCCAAAATTGTTCTGTCCAGCGGCAAAACTGGAATCAGCTTTTAGCATCTGCTTGTAGTATTTTTCGGCCAGCGCAATTTCACCTTGCTGCTGAAACACAAAGGCTAACAAATTAAGTACTTTCGGATGATTTGGGTCGATATCAAGAGCACTGGTCAAAGGTCGCTTGGCTTCCTCGTATTCGGCAAGCTGAATGTGCTCTTTCGCCCATCGCATACGCACGTCAATTCGAGCCTCATCGGTCCTTTTCGGAGCGATGGTAGTTTTGTTGCTCTGACATCCCGTCAGAACTAATGCGCAAAGCATCATTATGACCGTTAGCTGTTTCACGTCCCCTCCATGCCAATCCTGTTAATTCTTTTAATTTATTCGGACTCGGACTGCTGCACCACCGGAATATATTTTTGACTGCGACGGGTACGGTCGTCAACCTGCCCGACCAGCTGCCCGCACGCGGCATCGATATCATCACCACGGGTCGTTCGAATAGTGGTAACAATACCTGATCGGCTGGTAATTTCCTTAAAATAATCAATCGCCTGCCTCTTAGAACGACGATAACCCGAGTTAGGGAACGGATTAAAGGGAATGAGGTTCAGCTTACAGGGCAAATCCTTAAGTAATCGCACCAATTCACGGGCTTGATCAGGCTGATCATTAACACCATCTATCATGGTGTATTCGATGGTAATTACACGCTTGTCATTCAGTCGACTCAAGTAACGCTTGCAGGCAGCTTTCACCTCTGCAATTGGATAGCGCTTATTCAGCGGCACCAGCTCATCACGCAGGGGATCGTTAGGCGCATGTAGAGAAAGCGCCAAAGAAACATCGGTTAACTCACCCAGACGATCGATGGCCGGAACTAATCCCGCGGTGCTGAGGGTAACCCTACGTTTTGACAAGCCATAAGCGTTGTCTTCCATCATTAACGACATAGCGTCAACGACGGCATCAAAATTCATCAGTGGCTCACCCATACCCATCATCACCACATTAGTGACTCGACGCGGGGCTTTGGGATCAATAGGCCCGAAAGACTTGATCGCAACTCGCAGCTGACCAATCACTTCGGCAGCTGACAGGTTACGATTAAAGCCCTGCTTACCAGTGGAACAGAAACTGCAGTCTAGCGAACAACCAACCTGGGAAGAGACACAGAGAGTAGCTCTATCTCCTTCAGGAATCAGCACTGTTTCAACCAGACTCCCACCCTCAACACGGATCGCCCATTTGCGGGTTCCGTCCTCAGAATAGTCCTGGTAAACCACCTCAGGCTCACAAATCTCTGCCACTTCAGAGAGTTTTGCCCGCAGATCCTTACTGAGATTGGTCATCACCTCAAAGTCCTCAGCTCCCTGCTGGTGAATCCATTTAACGATCTGAATCGCACGGAATTTCTTTTCGCCAATGCTTTCAAGGAAAGCTTCCATCTTGGCTTTGGAGAAACCGAGAAGATTCGTTTTGGAAGAGCTGGAAGTCATGAGTAAAACCAGAAAATCAGGAGATCTAACCCGAATAAATTTTCGGATAGAGCAGCAGGAGAGTCACCCCTCCTACCGTTATTCAGCGCTAAAATCAGCCACCAAAGAAGTAAGCAATTTCACGCTCAGCGGAAGCTGGGGAATCGGAACCATGTACAGCATTGGCGTCAATAGACTCAGCAAAGTCACGACGAATAGTGCCTTCAGCTGCTTCTTGAGGATTAGTTGCCCCCATCAGCTCACGGTTCTTATTAATCGCGCCTTCACCTTCCAACGCCTGAACAACAACGGGACCAGAGGTCATGAATGCCACAAGATCATCGAAGAAAGGACGACCTTTGTGCTCAGCGTAGAAGCCTTCTGCCAGCTCTTTGGACAGAGTCAGCATTTTTGCTTCAACAATCTTCAAACCATTAGATTCGAATCGGCTATAAATTTTTCCGATAACATTTTTTGCGACCGCATCAGGCTTGATGATGGACAGTGTACGTTCGATTGGCATTTAGATTCCTCGACAAATTAACCAGATCAAAATTAAACAGCCAATTATAGTTCTGACCCGTGCACTAAGAAAGCAAAATCCCTCGATCACCGACAAAATGTAGCAATAACCCCATTAATCATCCCTCTGCCCTGCGAATATCCGAGTGTTTGACTAAACTATTGCTGAATTCAGAAGTTTTGACACCTGCAGGAGGAGACCATGGCGCGCAGTTATATCAGCGAAATGCTGGATGCTTGGGATCATCACGTTATCGAACATCGCCCCAAGAGCCACCGCAAAGTCGCTTTACCAAAGGACGACCTGGCTCGCCTCGAGGCACTGGCACAGGTTTATCAACTACCTATAGACGACATCATCGCCAATCTTATCAGCAGCTCGCTAAAAGAGGTGGAGGAGCGGATACCCTATGTAGCCGGCCCGACGGTAATCAGGATTGAAGAGGGTGAACCAATCTACGAAGACTGCGGCCATATGCCTGCCTACCTCCAGGCCAAAGGAAGATTGGAACGCAAGGCTAGTTAGAATAAAACGCTGGTCAAACCTTAAGCAGGTATGACCAGCGGCGAAACACGCTGCTTATTTTGACGAGCGATCGGATATCGCCATACGATCACGATTGCGATCAATCAAAACAGCGCCTATCCCTTTCACCTCAGCTAGTTGATCCAACGATTGAAAGGGGCCATTTTCCTGGCGATAACGAACGATAGCCGCTGCCTTACTACTACCAATACCCGAAAGCTGTGCTTCCAGTACAGAAACATCTGCGGTATTGATATTGACGGGGACTTGATCGCCAGCTATTGCAAGAGAAGTAAACCAAACGCTGAAAATCAGCAGGGCAATAGCACGAAACGAACGAACAACTGTGACATCTGTACGCATAATCATCTCTCCTTGACATAGAATGGGCCTGCGTCCTGCAAGCCCTGCTAGTTTAGACGATAGATTCTAGCTCTGCACAGATATTTTCCATTACAACAATTGGATCCTGGGCCTGGGTAATAGGACGACCAATCACCAGGTAGTCACTGCCAGCTTGGACCGCCTGCATGGGTGTCATAATACGACGCTGGTCACCTTGACTGGCATCCGCCGGTCTAATTCCCGGCGTTACTAATTTAAAATCACCACTGATACACTGACGCAGAGCCGTTGCCTCTTGCGCCGAGCATACTACGCCATCCAGGCCACTCTCCTCGGTTAACTGGGCCAAGTGATAAACCTGATCCAAAGGCGAACAATCGACGCCCACCTGATTGAGATCTTCTGCCTCCATGCTGGTCAGTACCGTCACGGCGATAAGCAGGGGTCGTTGCCGGAAATTCTCCAGCTCATTCAAAGCCGCCTCCATCATCCGCCGGCCACCACTGGCATGAACATTCACCATCCACACCCCCATCTCTGCTGCCGCCAACACAGCTTTGGCAGTGGTATTGGGAATATCATGGAATTTCAGATCCAGAAAGACTTCAAACCCCTGAGTCTGCAAAGCCTCCACAACAGCAGGCCCAGCACGGGTAAATAGCTCTTTGCCAACTTTCACCCGGCAAAGCTTAGGATCCAACCTGGCAGCCATCTGCAAAGCCAGATGCTGAGAGGGATAATCAAGGGCAACAACAATTTTGGGGTCGTGACTCATAGAATCAACCCCCGACAGGACATTGGACATTCACAACTCCAACCAATGTTTACTCACCTTCCAGGCCCTGGATCGGCTTTACGCCCCCCCACTGCTTGCACCTTGGACACTGCCAGTGCAAGGTCTGACCGGAAAAACCACAATTATTACATCGATACGCAGGCTTGGACTGCTCTAGCTGCCCAGTCAACCCACGCAACACATTCAAACTCTCCCGCGCTCCAGATGATGCGTGCCTGAGGTGCAGATCGATCAAACGGTTAAACCCTTTCACCGACGGACGTCTCTTTAACTGCTGGGTAATATAAGCGCCCGCAGGGAAATCTCCCTTTTCACGGGCAATTTCTTCTGCGATCAACAGCATACTGGTGGTTGATGGCGCCACACGCATACTCTCATGGAGAAAACGGGTCAGCTCACCATTGGCCTTAAGATTACGATAACACTCGGCCAATTTAGGTACCGCTTCCGAAATAAACGCTGGATCCTGATCCTGAATCTGACGCAATTGCTTAATCGCAGCCTTCCAGCGCTCCTCAGCCATCTCAATATCAGCATTGAGTAAGGTTGCACGAACACAGTTTCGATCATGCTGCAAAGCCAGCTTCAGCTTCTGCCGAGCTTCCTTCCATTCCTTCAGCCCCATTGCGATCACGGCTTGTTCGCAATGGTAGTGAGATAACTGGGAGGCAAGACCATCGGCCTTAGAGCTGAGTTTGGAAGATATATCTAGCGCCTTACCCCACTCTTTCTCCTGCTGGTACAGCTCAATCAGCAGGCGAATAGCAACATCTCGGTTCTCTTTGTCACCCATTTCCAGCACTTGCAGCAACAGATCTTCTGCACGATCTAACAACCCCGCTGCCAAATAGTCTTTGGACAGCGCCAGCTGTGCTTGAACATACTCACTGGAACTCAAGGAGGGGTGCGCCATGACCTCCTGATGAAGCTGAATGGAACGCTGAATCTCACCACGTTTGCGAAACAACGTCCCGAGCGCCAAACGAATTGGCACGGTCTCGCTGTTGTAATGCAACGCCTTGATGAAGCTATCAATGGCATCATCGGTTTTATCATCAATAAGATGATTCAGGCCGCTGAAATACTCCTCTTTCAGCCGCTCCCGATAATTTTCCAGATTCTGCTTACGCCAATCCTTTCGCCCTAGAAACCAGCCAATAGCCAGCGCTATAACCAAAGGAATGATGAGCAGGTAGTCACCCATTATTAGTGCTGAGTGTTCAGATTGAGCGTTCTCAACTTATCTAGTTCACGGTTGGAGCTATGAAGCTGGCGAGTGGTGCGACGAAGACGTGCACGCATAGCAACCATAGCGAAGGAGCCCAAAACAAGACTTAGGACGGCGCCGGTCAGGAAACTGGCGATCAACCAACGAGCCAGACTGGCTTGGGGAATTTGCAGAAATACCAGATCGATAGACACCAACTGTTGATTATTTACAGTCAGGAGCATGCCGACGACGATAAGCACCACCGCACACGCAATACCCAAAAGAGTTTTGATTAAACGCACCTGTTGTAGCCTCTTACTTTTTGCAAACGATTAGGGATGAGCCCCCAATCTATTATGATTGCCTCAAACTTTCGTTAACCTGATCTCGAAGATCTTTACCCGGTTTAAAATGGGGAACATATTTAGCATCCAGCTCCACAGACTGCCCGGTCTTGGGATTTCGCCCGACCCGAGGCGCCCGATAATGCAGGGAAAAACTTCCAAACCCCCGTATTTCAATGCGCTCTCCGCTGGATAAAGCTTCCGTCATATGATCCAACATCGTCTTTACCGCAAGTTCGACATCTTTAACCGACAACTGCTCATGTCGGTTGATTAACCGCTCAATCAGCTCAGACTTCGTCATAGCCGTCCCCTGTTCATATTAGCGATTCTATTTAAATCCTGACTGAAATCCCTCAAAAGACTCTCAGAACAGGGATTAAATACCCTCAATCGTCTTTTTCCATTTTCTGCTTAATCAGCTCACCAATGGTTGTCGGACCCGACAACGCACTCTGCTGATCCTTCATCGCCTTCATTGCAGCCCTATTATCGGACTCTACTTTAGCGTTAACTGAAAGAAATATCTGCCGTTTTTGCTTATCTACGCTGAGTATAGCTGCATTTACAGGATCGCCCGGCTTCAATTGATCCTGCAGTTTATCTGTTCGATCTTGACTAAATTCCGAAGCTTTAAGGACCGCAGTCACACCCTCGGCCAATTCAACGATAGCTACACGATTATCAACCTCAACAACCTGCCCATCCACCACGGTAGATTTAGGATGCTCACTGACAAATCCCATAAAAGGATCACCATCAAGCTGCTTGATTCCTAGAGAGATACGCTCACGCTCGGTATCTATAGACAGAATCAGCGCTTCGACCTCTTGCCCCTTGCTAAATTGCTTGGCAGCCTCTTCAGTGGACATATCCCAAGACAGATCAGAAACATGCACCAATCCATCGATACCGCCATCCAACCCTATAAACAGGCCGAAATCAGTAATCGACTTGATCGTTCCGGTTACACGATCACCCTTATTATGCTCAGCTGCGTAAGCTTCCCAGGGATTCGCAATACACTGCTTCATACCCAAGGAGATTCGACGCCGTTCCACATCGACGTCCAGCACCATTACGTCAATTTCATCACCGAGTGCTACCACTCGGGATGGATGAACATTCTTGTTGGTCCAGTCCATCTCTGAGACATGAACAAGACCTTCGATACCCTGCTCCAACTGGGCGAAACAGCCGTAGTCGGTAATATTGGTCACTTTCGCTGTCAATTTGGTATTGGCTGGGTAACGCTCAGATATGCTTGCCCAAGGATCCTCACCCAACTGCTTCAGCCCCAGTGAAACCCTTTTTGACTCGGCGTCATATTTAAGGACTTTAACCTTGAGATCTTCCCCGACGCTGAGCACATCGCTTGGATGCTTAACTCGCCGCCAAGCAATATCGGTAATATGCAGCAGACCATCGATGCCACCGAGATCAATAAACGCGCCGTAGTCGGTAATATTTTTTACGACACCATCAAGTACAGCGCCTTCGGCGAGCTGCGCCAACAGTTTTTCACGATCGGCACTGTAGGCCTGCTCTAGAACCGCTCGTCTGGACACCACCACATTATTACGTTTGGCGTCCAGTTTAATCAGCTTAAACTCAAACTCTTGGCCTTCAAGATGACTGGTATCCCGCAGAGGACGCATGTCTACCAGCGAACCCGGTAAAAATGCTCTAACGGACCCCAACTCTACGGTTAATCCGCCGCGGACTTGACCGGTTATGACGCCTTTAACCACTTCACCCGCTTCGAACGCTCGTTCTAGTGCCGTCCAAGCTTCCATCTGCCGAGCTTTAAAGCGCGACAGGAGGGTATTACCTTGCCCATCTTCCAGACTAACAACCGCAACATCGACGCTGTCGCCAACCTCTAGACCCAGGTCGGCGCCATCATCGACAAATTCTTTACGAGGTATTACACCGAAGGATTTCAGCCCAGCATTGACAGTAATCCACTCATCATCAATGCTTTCAACGACGCCGGTGACAACCGCACCGGGTTTGAGGTTGTTCTCTTTTAGGCTTTCCTCAAAAAGCTCAGCAAAGCTCTCGCTCATGTTCGATCCTTGACGCGTCTCTGGACGGTTCTGGGCTATAAAGTCTAGCGGCTTTTTACCCTATCTGACATCCAACTTAAGATGAGGTTTTGCTATTCACCTCTTGAACTACTCGCTCAAGGACTTCATCGATAGTCAGGACAGTGCTGTCCAGTACCAAAGCATCTTTAGCTGGCTTCAAAGGAGCCACCGCCCGGTTCATATCCCGGTCGTCACGCGCCTTAATATCATCCAATACTTGTTGAAGACTAGCACCGGTATCCTTATGCATCAACTGCTTATAGCGTCGATTAGCTCGTTCCTCAGCACTGGCGGTAAGAAATATTTTCACATCCGCCTGAGGAAATACCACCGTACCCATGTCACGCCCATCGGCGACTAAACCCGGTTCTTCTGCAAAAGCACGTTGCCGCTCCAGCAATGCCGCTCGAACTTTACCAATAGCAGCCACGACCGACGCGGCCTGACTACAGGTTTCGGTGCGGATTGCGGCGGTCACTTCTTCACCTTCCAGCACCACCTGAACACCTTCGGATTCAGCACTGGATTTAAACTGAACATCCAGGTGGGCTGCCAACACTTCCAACGCGTCTTCATCAGCAAGATCAACACCATGATGCTCTGCTGCCAAACCCAGCACGCGATACAGGGCACCACTATCCAACAGGTGCCAACCAAACCGCTGGGCGAGCAACTTACAAATCGTCCCCTTACCTGAGCCGCTTGGCCCGTCTACGGTAACGATGGGAGCTTGAACTGACATCTGATTACTCCTCAATTACCACACTCATACCAACTGACGTAGCCAGCTCAATAAAGTTCGGGAACGAGGTCGCCACATTGGCGCAATCGTCGATGGTGATATCACCTTCAGAACGCAATGCGGCCACGGCAAACGCCATAGCGATACGGTGATCACCTAGGCTATTGACCCGGCCACCACCAATAGCACCACCTTTAATGACAGCACCATCGTCTGTTCCTTCGATATCCACTCCCAGCGCCTGCAAACCATCTACCATCGCCTGGATCCGGTCACTCTCCTTCACTCGCAGCTCTTCTGCGCCAGTGAGGACCGTCGTTCCTTCCGCACAGGCGGCAGCAATAAACAGTACCGGGAATTCGTCGATGGCCAGAGGAACCTGATCTTCCGGGATATTGATCCCCTTTAACGGGGCGTGTTTGATATGAATATCGGCAACCGGCTCGCCGCCCACTTCCCGTTCATTCTCCAGGGAAATATCAGCGCCCATTTGCTGCAGGATATTAATAACGCCAACTCGGGTCGGATTGATACCCACGTGCTGAAGCAATACATCAGACTCTGGAGCAATGGAAGCGGCAACCATAAAGAACGCCGCCGAAGAGATATCAGCCGGTACATCAATATGGGACGCGGTTAGCTTGCCACCACCACTGAGGCGTGCTTCCGCCCCCTCTTTTTGGACGCTATAGCCAAAACCTGACAGCATCCGTTCAGTATGATCACGGGTAGGCGCAGGCTCAGTAACTCGCGTGTCGCCACTGGAGTAGAGCCCCGCCAACAAGACGCAAGATTTCACCTGGGCGCTGGCCATAGGCATCGGATAGTCGATCCCTGTTAGCGCGGCCCCGCCTTTGATACGAATCGGCGGACGACCGCCTT
Organism: Motiliproteus sp.; assembly: GCA_026196225.1. Taxonomy (GTDB): domain Bacteria; phylum Pseudomonadota; class Gammaproteobacteria; order Pseudomonadales; family Balneatricaceae; genus Motiliproteus. The sequence goes on along the minus strand of JAPHRD010000095.1, from coordinate 38,780 downwards.
CACCGGTCTCGATCTGAGCACCCATAGTACGCAGCGGACCAGCAACCCGCTCCATTGGCCGCTTAGACAACGACTCATCACCGGTTAACTCTGAATCAAATGCCTGACCCGCCAGAAGACCAGCAAACAATCGCATAGCCGTTCCTGAATTACCGAGGTACAGCGGACCAGGAGGCTGACGCAAACCATGCATGCCCACACCATGGATGGTCACGCGACCTTGATAGGGGCCTTCAATAACCACGCCCATATCACGGAATGCCTGCAGCGTAGCAAGACTGTCTTCTCCCTCCAGGAAACCTTCAACCTCGGTTACCCCTTCGGCCAGGGCACCCAGCATAATGGAGCGGTGAGAAATTGATTTATCACCGGGCACGCGGATCTGACCACGGACGGTACCACCTGATTTGGCGCGAAATTTAATATTTATATCTGTCATGGGAAGAGAATATGCTGTTCCAGTTAATATCTTGGAGAAATGATCGCGAGCCGACTTAGCACGGGTAAACACCCCTAGCAGCTTACGACCATCTCGTTGTTCAATTGCGGTTTTTAGCTCTTCCAGCCCCTCGCTGAATTCACCAAGAACCTTAAGAGTTGCGTCACCGTTAGCCAGAAATACGTCGTGCCACATCATCGGATCACTGGCCGCGATACGGGTAAAATCTCTGAAACCGCCAGCGGCGTATCGGAATATATCCCGGTTTTCATGGTCACTAGCCAGAGTATCTACCAGCGAAAACGCCAGCAAATGAGGCAGATGACTGGTGGCCGCCAACACTTCATCATGACGACGGACGTCCATATGGTGTACTTCAGCCCCCACAGACTCCCACATCTGCGATACCCGTCTCAGTGCAAAGCGATCAGTATCGGCCAATGGAGTCAGTATCACTTTGTGGTGATCATAGAGAGTCGATTTACTGGCTGCGACGCCACTTTTCTCTGAGCCGGCGATAGGGTGACCAGGAACGAAGTTCACTGGCACACCGCCAAAGGCAGAACGGGCTGCTTCGATTACATTACCCTTAACACTGCCTACGTCGGTTAAAATAGTTTCTTCGGGAAGGACCTTGGCAATATCCATCATCACCGATTCCATCACCTTCACCGGAACAGCCAACACCACTACATCGGCGTTACGTACTGCATCGAATAGGTCGTCAGCCCGCTCGTCGATAACCCCGAGACGCAAACCTTCTTCCAGTTCTTTGGTATTGAGGTCGTAGCCGATAACGGTTCGACAGCCGCCTCGCTGCTTTAGAGCAAGCGCCAACGAGCCACCAATCAAACCCAGCCCTATGACTAATAGTCGATCAATGACATGCTTCACGATGCCAACACCTTAGCCAGAGCAGCTAGACACTGGCTATTTTCCTGTTCCAAACCGATGCTGATTCGAAGGTGGTTAGGCATCTGATAATTAGCTACCGGCCGCACAATCACCCCTTGATGAAGCAGCTCTTGGAAAATGGGCATCGCTTCGCGGCCCATATCAACACTGATAAAGTTGCCAACCGAGGGGATGTAATCAAGACCCAGATTAACCAACCCTGCCTCGAGCTGCACCATGCCCAAGCGATTAATCTCACGGCTTTTCTGTAGGTAGTCCGCATCATCCAGCACGGCCTGAGCCGCTGCTAGAGCAAAGCTGTTGACATTAAAGGGCTGACGAACACGATTCAATAAATCGGCAACCAGCGGATTTGAGACAGCGTAACCAACCCGCAGTGAAGCCAAACCAAAGGCCTTGGAGAAGGTTCGGGTCACCACCAGATTGGGATAATCTGCCAACAACGAGATACCGTCAGGGAATCCAGACTCCTGGACATATTCTGTATAGGCCTCATCGAGGACCACGATGACGGACTCGGGTACTTGCTTCAAAAAGCCGTTAAGCTGGTCACGGCTAAACCAGGTACCGGTTGGATTATTGGGATTGGCTAGGAAGACCACCCGTGTTTTTTCGGTGATCGCCGCTGCCATCGCTGCTAAATCATGGCCCCAATTCAAAGCGGGAGTCACCACCGCCTTGGCACCCACAGCCTGTGTAACAATCGGATAGACAGCAAAAGCGTACTGAGAAAAAACCGCCTCGCCAGCTGCTGTCAGGAAGGCACGAGCTACCAACTCCAACACATCATTGGAGCCATTTCCCAAGGTGATCTGATCACTATCGATGGAGTGATATTCCGACAACGTCTGCTTTAACAGAACGCCACCACCGTCCGGGTAGCGACTACCTTCAGTCAATGCAGCCTTAACGGCTGCAGCAGCTTTATTGCTCAGCCCCAGCGGATTTTCATTACTGGCAAGCTTAACAATCTGCTCCAGCCCCAGCTCACGCTGAAGCTCTTCCACCGGTTTACCGGGCACATAAGGCATCAGCCCCTGCACCCCCGGTACTGCTATCTGTATAAAATCACAACTCAAATTATTTCTCCCGCTTACTCTAATTCAGTTTACTGATCAGAGTACGGCTTGCGGATAGGAGCCCAGCAGCTTCAGGTCCTGTGCCTCAGTGGCGAGGATCTTCATAACATTCTGCAACGCTTCTTCGGTGCAATGACCTTCGCAATCGATATAGAAAATATATCCCCACTTGCCCATGCTGGATGGTCGTGTCTCGATGCGGGTCAGACTGATACCCAATTGATGGAAAGGTTCCAGCAGGTGATAAAGGGCACCCGGTTTATTGCGCGCAGCTACCAGTAGCGAGGTTTTGTCCTTACCACTAGGGCCTGTCTGCTGCTTACCGATAACCAGGAAGCGCGTGGCATTGTCTGGCTGATCTTCGATGTTGGCCACAGCCACTTGGAGATCATAAAGCTCCGCCGCCATATCACCAGCAATCGCTGCCACCTTGGAATCTTTTTCAAGCGCCGCTCGACGAGCAGCTTCGGCATTGCTGCTCACCGCAACCCGCTCCACGGATGGGAAGCGCGCATCCAACCAGCGTCTGCACTGAGCCAGGGACTGCTGATGGGAGTAAATCCTCTCAACTTCATCCAGCTTGGTGGCATCGGATTTCAGCAGATGTTGATGGATTCTCAGCTCTACCTCACCGCAGATCTGCAGAGATGACTCCCTGAACATATCCAAGGTGTGGTGGACCATCCCCTCAGTGGAATTTTCAATCGGCACTACGCCATAATCTGCCGCACCGGATTCCACCTCACGAAAGACTTCGTCGATAGAGTCCAGCGGCACACTGACCGTAGAGTGGCCAAAATGCTTAAGCGCGGCAGACTGAGTAAAAGTACCTTCAGGCCCCAGAAATGCGATGCGCATCGGCTGCTCTAAAGCCAGACAGGAGGACATGATCTGGCGGAACACACGCGCCATCTCCTCGTCACCCAAGGGCCCTTGATTTCGCTCCATCACCCGTCGCAATACCTGAGCTTCACGTTCCGGGCGATAAAATACAGCGCTGCCCTCACCCTGAGCCTGCTGTTTAACTTCAGCTACTTTCTGGGCACAGTTTGCGCGCTCACTGACCAGTTCCATAATCGATCGATCGATTCGATCGATCTCATCTCTGAGCTTACCCAGTTGTTGTTCCTGTTTATCCATTCGCCGTTGTTCCTGGTCGAATCGAAACCGCCGCTGCCTTTTTAAGGAAACGCAGCGGCGATCCAGTCAATAATTATTGATCGTCTTGATGATCGGGAGTTTCAGCTGCTTCCGCCGACGGAGCAGTTTCGCCCTCGCCGTCTGGCTGCTCTGATTCAAGCTCGTCGTCTTCGGGCTCCTGCACCGCGGTGACACCCACCAACTGCTCGGACTTCGCCACACGAATCAGAGTAACCCCCTGAGTGTTACGGCCCTGAACCGTGATTTCGTCGGTACGGGTGCGAACCAAAGTACCTTGATCACTGATCAGCAGAATCTCATCACCTTCGAAGATCTGCTCAGCACCGATCAACTTACCGTTACGCTCCGATAGCTGCATGGCAATAACGCCCTGACCGCCTCTTCCGTACACAGGGAAGTCTTCAAGCGCCGTCAGCTTACCGAATCCGTTGACGCTAGCGGTCAAGATCCGACCACCCTCTTCAGGGATGATCAGCGAGATCACTTTAGAATCTTCAGGCAAACGCATACCGCGCACGCCTCGTGCAGTTCGGCCCATTGCCCGCACATCGTCTTCATTGAAACGAATGACCTTGCCGGCATCGTTAAACAGCATTACCTGCTGATCCCCGGTAGTAATAGCCGCTCCGATCAAAGTATCCCCTTCGTTAAGATCAAGGGCAATCAGACCCGAAGTACGTGGACGGGAGAAAGACTCCAGAGTCGTTTTCTTAACGGTACCGGAAGAGGTCGCCATAAAGATGTAGTGATCAGTATCGAAACTGTTCACCGGCAAAATAGTGGTTACCCGCTCACCCTCATCCAAGGGAAGAATATTGACGATAGGACGGCCTTTCGAGATTCGGCTGGCCGGTGGTATATCGTAAACCTTCAGCCAATAGACCTTACCCCGATTGGTAAAGCAAAGTATGGTGTCGTGGGTATTGGCCACCAACAGGTGTTCAATGTAGTCCTCATCTTTAACCGATGAGGCTGACTTACCTCGACCACCCCGGCGTTGAGCCTGATAGGTATCCACCGGCTGGGTTTTGGCGTAACCACTATGGGAGATAGTAACCACCATATCCTCTTCGGTGATCAGATCGGCCATGGTCAGATCTTTCCGGGAAGCCATAATCTCGGTACGGCGCTCGTCACCGTATTCCTCGACAATTTGCTCCAACTCTTCGCGGATCACTTCCATCAAACGTTCGGTGCTACCGAGAATTTTCAACAGCTCGACAATCTTTTCCAATAAGGCTTTATACTCGTCGATCAGTTTTTCGTGTTCCAGACCGGTCAAGCGGTGCAGCTTAAGATCCAGAATCGCCTGCGCCTGGGCTGGAGACAGATGATAGTGACCATCGCGAATACCAAACTGTTCAGGCAGATCATCAGGGCGGCAGGCATCATCACCGGCGCGACCCAACATCGCGATCACGTCACCAGGAACCCAGCGGGTTTCAACCAGTTTTTCTTTCGCTTCTGCGGACGTTTTAGAGTTCTTGATCAATTCGATAACTGGATCGATATTAGCCAAGGCTACGGCCAAGCCCTCAAGGATATGCCCACGCTCGCGAGCCTTTCGCAGCAAATAGATAGTTCGACGGGTGACAACCTCGCGACGATGACGAATAAAGGCTTCCAGCAGCTCTTTCAGATTGAGCGTCTTGGGCTGACCATCCACCAGAGCAACGATATTGATACCGAAAACATTTTCTAGCTGCGTCTGGGCGTAGAGGTTATTTACGACAACCTCTGGCACCTCTCCACGACGCAATTCGATAACGATTCGCATACCGTCCTTGTCGGACTCATCGCGAAGCTCGGTGATGCCTTCGATCTTTTTATCTTTGACCAGCTCGGCGATTTTCTCGATCAGACGCGCTTTGTTGACCTGATAGGGAATTTCTGTGACGACAATGGAAGGTTTGCCATTCTTCTCGTCTTCCTCAATATGATATTGAGAACGTAGATAGATACGCCCACGTCCGGTGCGGTATGCCTGCAGAATACCCGCACGGCCATTAATCATCGCCGCCGTTGGGAAGTCTGGCCCCGGAATGTATTCCATCAACTGGTCGATATCCAATGAGGGCTCATCGATCAGAGCAATGGTGCCTTTAACCACTTCGGTAAGATTATGAGGCGGAATATTGGTCGCCATACCTACGGCGATACCGGAAGAACCGTTCACCAGCAGATTGGGTACCCGTGTTGGCATCACCTCAGGAATCTGTTCGGTACCGTCATAGTTAGGCACGTAATCGACGGTTTCTTTATCAAGATCGGAGAGAATCTCGTGGGAGATTTTCTCCATGCGGATCTCGGTGTATCGCATGGCGGCAGCAGAATCACCATCGATGGAGCCGAAGTTACCCTGGCCATCCACTAGCGTGTAGCGCATCGAGAAGGGCTGAGCCATACGAACAATAGTGTCGTATACAGCGGAGTCACCGTGCGGGTGGTATTTACCGATGACGTCACCGACCACACGGGCCGATTTTTTATAGGGTTTGTTCCAATCGTTATTCAATTCGCTCATGGCGAACAGAACCCTGCGGTGCACAGGCTTGAGACCATCGCGGACATCCGGAAGTGCTCGTCCGACGATTACGCTCATGGCGTAGTCTAGATAGGATTGTTTTAGTTCGTCTTCAATATTGACGGGTTGAATCTCTTTGGCTAACTCACCCATAAAACCCTAGCATCCTTCTTCTTTTCCCTGCTTATGCAGGAAGGTAATCGTCAAATTTCTGCGCCCCGCTGGGAACGCTTTAATCAGCCGTTAAAAATCTGGCAATCATACCACAACCACCTGTCAGCGTGGCAGGAAATTCCACCTTAAAATAGCTGACACTGTGAACCCGGCAACTCAGGTGATAACATGCGCTGGATAAACTGACCTGGCGTCGAAATTTCGCCGTCACCAACCACGATGATCAACACGAAGCACTTGAAATGACAGACAAAGATCTCAACACCAACAACCACAATGTCGATACCGATGAGATCGCTAAATTTGAAGCCCTTGCCAGTCGCTGGTGGGATAAGGAAAGCGAGTTCAAACCTCTACACGATATCAATCCTTTACGGGTTAATTTCATCGACGAACTGGCATCCCTGGCGGGGAAAAAAGTGCTGGATGTTGGCTGCGGCGGCGGCATTCTTTCAGAAGCAATGGCTCAACGGGGCGCTGAGGTTAGCGGAATCGACATGGGCGAAACGCCGCTCAAAATCGCCAAGCTACACGGCCTGGAGAGCGGCGTCAGCGTAAACTACCGCCAAATCACCGCCGAACAACTAGCCGACCAGGAACCCGGCAGCTATGACGTAGTGACCTGCCTAGAGATGCTGGAGCATGTCCCGGACCCAGGATCAGTAGTAGCTGCCTGCTCACGCCTGGTAAAACCCGGTGGTCAGGTGTTTTTCTCCACTCTTAACCGCAACGCTAAGTCATACCTCTTGGCAATTGTGGGCGCAGAATATCTGCTCAACATGGTTCCTAAAGGCACCCACGATCACGGTAAATTCATCCGCCCCAGCGAGCTGGCTAACTGGTGTCGTAAGGCCGGTCTGCAACCTGCAGAGATGACCGGGATGACCTACAACCCTCTCACCAAAAACTATCGACTAAATCCTAGAGACGTAGACGTCAACTACCTGCTGCAGACCCTAAAGTCGGAATGATGGCCGAAGATCGAGATGTAAAGCAGCCCATTTCCGCAGTGCTGTTCGATTTGGACGGCACCCTTCTGGACACTGCACCTGATTTTTACCGGGCAATCAGTCGCATGCGTAAAGAGCTAGAGCTGCCTCAACTGCCTTATGAGCTGATCCGTAACAGCGTCTCAGATGGGGCTGCTGCACTGATCGAAGTGTGCTTCAGCCTCTCTAGAGAGGAAGAGCAGTTTGCTGAACTAAATCAGCGCTTACTGGATTACTATCTGGAAGATATCGGCTCAGACAGCACCCTCTTCGATCATCTCGACGAACTACTAAACTGGCTTGAAAGTCGATCGATCCCTTGGGGCATCGTTACCAATAAACCGGAGCGCTTTACCACCCCACTACTTCGACAGCTCACCCTCAGCTCCCGCAGCAGTACAATCATCTGCCCCGATCAGGTAACCAACCGTAAACCGGATCCAGAAGCACTATTACTGGCCTGCAATGAGATAGGCCACAAAAGCGCAACCACTGTATACGTAGGGGATCACCAAAGAGACATTGAAGCCGGTCGTCGAGCAGGCATGCGAACCGTTGCTGCCAGCTACGGTTATCTCAAGCACAACGACGCTCCCGAGAAGTGGCATGCAGACTTTATAGCCGACAGCGGCGAAGAATTATTGCGCTGGCTACAGCAACAAATTTAGCCGCCAAAATAGTTATCTTGCTGCTAAAAGCGCTACACTTTATACCAAAACCATTACACTAGCTGAATATATCTTCTTGTTCCTGAAAGGAAACACTATGTTTGACTATCAAGCCCCTGCTGACCTGCTCAACAACCGCACAGTACTAGTATCCGGGGCCGGGGCGGGTATCGGAAAGGCTGCAGCCAAAGCCTACGCCGCTCACGGCGCTACGGTCATACTGGCCGGCCGAACCACCAAAAAACTGGAAGAAGTCTACGACGAGATTGAAGCTGCGGGACACCCACAACCCGCAATCTTCCCTATCAATCTGGAGGGCGCCACCCCTCACGATTACGAAGCGCTGGCTGCGACTATCGAGAATGAATTTGGTCGTCTCGATGGATTACTGAATAATGCAGGTACCCTTGGCGTACGCACACCGATTGAAAACTATGACCCCGCTATTTGGGATCAGGTCATTCAGGTTAACCTGAATGCCCAATTCTATCTAACTCAGGCAATGATCCCGCTACTACGCGTCTCAGAAGACGCTTCCATTATTTTTACTGGTTCAGGAGTAAGTCAGGTAGGAAAAGCCTACTGGGGTGCCTACAGCGTTTCAAAATTTGCCAACGAAGGGCTTATGCAGATTTTAGCCGATGAACTGGAGAGCACATCCAATATTCGCGTTAACTCCATCAACCCGGGAGCGACACGGACCAATATGCGCGCCACCGCCTATCCGGGAGAAAATCCCAACACCCTGGCCACTCCTGAAGAGATCATGCCGGTATATCTCTATCTGATGGGTCCGGATAGTAAGGGAACCAATGGTCAGGCCTTGAAGGCTCAATAGCGATCCCCCCTCAGCACAGCTTTATGTCAGCAACCTAGCGCCGGGAATCTTTCCCCGATGACCGGCCTGAATGCCCACCCTTGCGAATTTGCTTTCCAGCCACAGGACGCGCCCTTTTGCGGGCTCGCTGATCAGAAGCAGCCTGCTTAGGGGTTTTTACCGTGACCGTCTTTCTTGGCAGATCAACCAAATCACAAAGGTCATTCAGCTCTTTCTGTGACAATTCCATCCACTGGCCAGCAGAAACGGACTTAGGCATAAAAATACACCCATAGCGTACCCGCTTAAGCCGACTAACTTCCAACTCCTGGGACTCCCACAAACGCCTTACTTCGCGATTGCGCCCTTCCATCAACACCACATGAAACCACTGATTGCGACCGCTACCATCGAAATGCTGAATGTCCGTGAATTGAGCCATACCATCTTCTAGTAGTACACCTTCTTTCAATCGGGTAACAATCTCGTCGGTCACTTCGCCATGAATTCTCACCGCATATTCACGATCAATTTCAGAAGAGGGATGCATTAGCTTATTGGCTAATTCGCCATCATTGGTAAACAACAACAATCCACTAGTGTTGATATCCAATCGTCCTACCGAAATCCAGCGACCTGCCGGTAGCTTCGGCAACTTTTCAAATACCGTTGGACGGCCTTCTGGATCACGACGAGTACAAACCTCTCCAACAGGCTTATTGTAGAGAATCACACGACAACCCTGGGCTTGCTGCTTGGCACGGTCAACCAGTTTTCCATCAACTTTAATCTCATCGCTGACGGTCACACGATCACCTAAAGATGCAAGCTCATCATTGACGACAACCCTGCCATCCATGATCCAACGCTCCATCTCTCGACGAGAACCCAATCCGCTTTGCGCCAACACTTTGTGGAGTTTTTCGTCTGTCATCAGGTAATTGCCTTAAAAATCATGTATGCCGTTTTCTCATCTGCTGTCGAGCGCTAGCGTGGAATTACAGACCAAAATACGGAAGAAGGTGAAATCTAGCTTTAACAGGAAAGTCTAGTATCGAGTAACGTTTCGTTAATGATACCAGTGGAACAGGAAAGGAAGGAACCGCTTTTCATCTAAGCAATAAAAAAGGTGCGACCAGCGCACCTTTTCTTAATTATCTAGTGTGTGCGGATTATTTAATCAGACACTCTTCCTTGCTGCCGCCCTGATCAAAGAATTGTTGAAACACCTTGGGAGTGCGGCCACGTCCGGTCCATTGATGCAACTCACCGTCTGAATCACGGATCTCATATTTAGGTTGCACCGTACCTTTCTTTTTACCGGTCGAACCAGTGCTTTCGAGCGATTCAACGATCTCGGCCAAATCAAGACCGGATTCTAAAATTTCCTTTTTCAGTGTTTCTAGCTTAGCGAGCTTTTCCTTCTGCTCTTCTAAACGCGCAGCTTCATCAACCTTCCGCTCTTCGATAATTTCAGATAAATTTTCAGCCAATTTTTCCATCTCGGCCATTGAAATATCACGACAAGCTTTGCGTAATGAAGTTTTACGAGTTAAGACATTGAGCACGTCAGACATTATTTAACTCCAGTTATGGACGTAGTTTTATAAATCTATTTATTTAAAATAAGCCGATTAAAAAGGAAACGCAAATAAATAAGCCGACTAAATAAAAAACAGAGGATATTTATCCACTAACAATCTAGCGATCTATACAAGCCCGTTTAAATTCAGCTGAGATAATACCAGCCGCTTTGACCATTTCAGCATTAGTAATAGTTGGATGAACCAAAAACATTAGACTCGAATCTCCCAACTCCGATGCTACCGGAAGGGGCTTCCGAGGCCCTAATTCTAATGATTTAAAAGCTTTCTCCAGATACACTTCAGAACAAGAACCACTAAAGCAGGGCACACCGGCTTCTCCGATTCCATTCATAAGTCGGGTTCGATCCCAACCAGGTTTAAAACATTCAGAATTGATAAATACGTAGTGCTTATAATAGGCATGCACTACTTGTTCGGGCACACTGGGTATTCTAGCCAGCTTACAATTTTGAAGTGCACGATTGATAATCAATGCATTATTCTTCCGGATCTCCCGCCATTGCTCCAACTTTTGCAGCTGTATTCTCCCAATTGCGGCCTGCATTTCAGTCATTCTATAGTTAGATCCAATACTATTGTGTAGCCAACGAAAACCTGGTGGATGACCAGACCTATTAACCTCATCCCAATCCTTTCCGTGATCTTTAAATGCCCAAGCTCGCTTCCAATAATCTTCATTATTGGTGACCATCATTCCACCCTCACCACCTGTAGAAATGATTTTGTCCTGACAGAAGGAAAACACACCAATATCACCTAGCGACCCTACCGGACTGCCTTTATATTCAGCTCCATGAGCTTGCGCACAATCTTCAATAACCGTTAAGCCTTTGGCACCCGCCAAATCCATGATCGGATCCATATCGCAAGGCCAACCACCTAAGTGGACACAGACAATGGCCCTGGTTCGGTTAGAAACAACAGCGGAGATGGTTCCAGCAGTGATGTTTTGAGATTCAAAATCCACATCGGCGAATACAGGAGTGGCACCAACCATAACAATCGCACTTGCCGAAGCAATAAAGGTGCGCGAAGTAACAACAACTTCATCACCAGGTCCAACGCCTGCTGTACGAAGCGCCAGCTCTAGGGCAAGGGTACCGTTAGCTAAGGCAATGCCATATTGGCAACCACAGAAATTAGCGTACTCACTTTCAAATAGCTTTCCCTGATCCCCAGTCCAATAATTGACGGAACCACTTGCCAGTACTGCCTGAACAGCGTCCTGTTCCTCAGACGAATATATTGGCCAACTGCTTAAAATTTTACGATTCATTCACTTTCTGCCGATGATTTATAGGGACAAATACAGGAATTTATAACAATAGACCTAAGGCTTGTCTTTAGACTTATTCGATCCCTTAAAACGGGGCATTGTTGCATGAGATTCAGCCGATACATCTTTCCGGCCAATAACCTTGAATACTGTCAGCATAAGAATCTTAAGATCAAGAAAAAAGGACTGGTTGTCTACATACCAAACATCCATTTCGAGCCTATCTTCCCAGGAAATAGCATTTCTTCCGTTAATCTGCGCCCAACCGGTAATCCCCGGCCTAACCTCATGCCTACGAGTTTGCCTAGCTGAATATAAAGGTAGATATTCCATTAACAAAGGCCGAGGACCAACCAGGCTCATATCGCCTGAAATCACGTTCAACAGCTCGGGCAATTCATCCAAACTTGAAGCTCTTAAAAAACGACCAAAACCCGTTAATCTTTTTGAATCAGGAAGCAGTTCCCCGCTATGATCAACCGAATCTAACATCGATCTGAATTTGATCATATTAAAGGGTTTTCCTCCTTCTCCTGGTCTAGTTTGGATAAAGAACACTGGCCAACCTAACTTTGCCCAAATTACAAGAAAAAGAACAACAAGCACCGGGGAGAAGAGAACCAACAAAACCAAAGCAAGCGCAAGATCAAAATAACGCTTCATCAACACTTCATGCCTATGAATAAATTGACTAAAATTTGAAAGATAGCGATCTGACTGATCAACGAATATCACCGTTCATAAATATTGACTAATGCTTCCCAGACTTTGTCTTGAGGAAATTTATTCAGAACCCAAGCACGCCCATTTTCCCCATGCAACTCTCTCATATCTGGATTATCGATATACATTTGAATCGCATCCACTAATGATTGTTCATTCTGAGGTTCGGTTAACATAGAGGTGGTATTTTCCAGAACAGCATCTACGACCCCTGTTACTCGAGTAGACACAATTGCCCGCTTTGCTAATCCCGCTTCTAACAGAGCGTATCCCAGCCCTTCTCTATGAGTCGGATAAACGAACAAATCAAAAATACAATAATATTTGTAAACCTCCTCCACATGCCCTATTAGCAGAACATCTTCAGACCTTTCCAGTTGATTTATAGTTTCCGGTGCCAATTCACCATCAATTTCAATCTCTCCAACCAAAACAAGCTTTATATCTCTTTTTTCTTGCCTCAACCGTTGAAACGCCTGAAATAGCTCAAGAATTCCTTTATCCTTTACAATTCGCCCAACAAAACCAAGGACAAAATCATCTTTTTTAAACCCAAACTCACTTCTTATAAGATCTCTGTTACTGAGGACATCGTCAACATGATCGATGACATTTCTATCTATCCCATTACAGCTACCTCTGAATAGCACTGACGCTTTATTTTTTTTTGAGAGTCGACTTTTAATCAGTTCTTTTCGAATACTTTCACTTACACAGATGTTGTCTGTAGAAAGAGAACAAGCTACTAGCTCAAGAAATCGCAACAAAGATCGCTTGAACCCTTTACACCCTTCATACCTCAAACCATGCACGGTATAAATTCTTTTTCTAACACCTAAAACACAAGAGGCAAGCATACTTAACAAGCCTGCTTTAGGAGTACCAGCATTAACAATATCTGGTTTTTCTCGAAAGAAAATAAGTAACAGCGCTAGAAAACTTCTTAGATCGTCAAAAAGAGATATCTCCCTTTGCATGGGAAGAGCAATCACTCTAACTTTTTCTTCAGCCTCTAAAAGACTTAAGGATGGATCAGGGGAGCAGATCAAAGTTACTTCATATCCTTGATCTGCCATATAGCGAAGCTGTCCCTTTAGAAAAGACTTGGCAGTGATAGCCACCGTTACTATGTAAAAAACTTTTTTCATAGGCGCGGCCAATTGCGAGAAAATAATGCTCAACTAGCGAGACTGGAAATAACCAGACTGAATATCAACAGTTAATAAAACAAAGAACAACGCCTCCAGCAAAAAGAAGAAGCGACCTCGAAACCTCACAGCGACACTCCTCCATCAGGCTATGTTCTCATTAATAATTTGACCTATATAGTTCGAACTCAGCAAGTACCTAAAACAGATCCTCAAGCCTTATAAAAATCCCGGTACCAATCTACAAATCGTTCAATACCCTGCTCCACAGTAATTGCTGGTTTGTAACCGGTCCACTCAACCAGTGATTCAACATCTGCATAAGTATCTGGTACATCACCTGGCTGTAGGGGGAGTAAATTTTTCTCAGCCGTTTTTCCTAGATGTTTTTCGAGTAATTCAATATAGCTCATCAGCTCCACTGGACGTTGATTACCTATATTAAACACACGCCATGGCGCTTTGCTGGTGGCTGGGTCTGGCTTTTCACCGCTCCACTTGTTATTTGTTTCCGCAGGTTTGTCCAAAGTTCTAACAATACCCTCAACGATATCGTCAATGTAGGTAAAATCTCGGCGATGCTTCCCATAATTAAACACATCAATAGGGTCTCCCGCCAAAATTGCTTTGGTGAATAGGAAAAGTGCCATATCCGGCCTCCCCCACGGTCCATAAACCGTAAAAAACCGCAGTCCTGTAGTCGGTAATCCATAAAGATGACTATAGGTATGGGCCATTAGCTCGTTAGACTTCTTGGAAGCAGCATATAGTGAAAGAGGATGGTCAATATTGTCATGTTCAGAGAACGGCATTGTTTCGTTTGCACCGTAGACCGAACTGGATGATGCGTACACCAGATGTTCAACGCCATTATGACGGCAGCCTTCGAGGATATTGAGATACCCTACAATATTGCTGTCAATATAGGCTCTGGGGTTCTCTATGCTGTAACGAACACCAGCCTGAGCAGCAAGATGGACAACCCGATCAAACTTTTCTTCAGCAAATAGAGACTCCATAGTCTTAGTATCAGAGACATCAATTTTTACAAATTTGAATCGTTCACTGCCCGGCTTCTGTTTCAGCCCTTCTAAGCGGGCATACTTCAAATTGACATCATAGTAGTCGTTAATATTGTCTAATCCGACTACCTCATCTCCTCGTTCCAGCAATACCGCTGCCACGTGAGAGCCGATGAAACCAGCTGCTCCAGTCACTAAAATCTTCATTCTTTTTCCTTAACTCAAATGCAATCAGGTTTAGAGACGGCCATCGACCTCATCGACCGGGAGCAAATGTTTAATGTCGTATAAAACATGTTTTTCCTTTCCGAGAGAACGTATCTCTTTCACACTCATCTCGGCAAACTGGTTATGCCCAACCGCTAGGATAATTGCATCATAAGCGGATTGATCTGGCTTATTCACAAGTTCAATACCGTACTCTTCATAGGCTTCTTCAGCGTCAGCCCAAGGATCGTAAACATCTACTTTGGCATGGTACTCACCTAATTCATTAATCATATCAATGACGCGAGTATTACGAAGATCTGGGCAGTTTTCTTTGAAAGTCAGCCCCATTATTAGCACTTTACTGTCAACTACCTGAATTTTCTTTTGCGTCATCATCTTAATGATTTTGGAAACAACAAAGGCTCCCATCCCATCATTGAGTCGACGACCAGCAAGAATAATCTCTGGATGATAGCCTATAGACTGTGCTTTATGAGTCAGATAATAAGGGTCTATGCTGATGCAATGCCCTCCTACCAATCCAGGGCGGAAAGGAAGGAAATTCCATTTTGTTCCGGCCGCTGCAAGCACTTCTCCGGTATCAATCTCCAACTTGTCAAAAATAATAGCGAGTTCGTTTATTAACGCAATATTAAGATCTCGCTGCGTGTTTTCGATCACTTTCGCAGCTTCAGCGACTTTAAGAGAACTCGCTTTATGGGTTCCTGCTGTAATGATGGAAGCATATAAAGCATCAACAAAATCAGCTATTTCAGGTGTTGAGCCAGAGGTCACTTTGAGAATTGTCTCAAGTCGATGGGCTTTGTCGCCTGGGTTAATGCGCTCAGGACTGTATCCAACGAAAAAATCGCGATTAAATGTAAGCCCAGACTGCCTCTCCAGGATGGGGACGCAAACTTCTTCCGTCGCACCGGGAAACACTGTTGACTCGTAAATGATAGTATCTTCTGAACTGAGCAACTTACCGAGCATTTCAGAAGCCTTGACTAAAGGAGTTAGATCCGGCTGTTTGGAATCATCGATAGGTGTAGGGACTGTGACAATATAAACATTACAGTCAGTAATATCGCCAGCATTGCAGCTAAAACTTAGCTGATCAGAACAGGCTAGCTCCTCACTAGTCATCTCTTGTGTGGAATCTCGCCCCTCTCTCAACTCTGCGACGCGTGCAGCTTTAATATCAAAACCGACGGTTTTGTATTTCCTTCCAAAAGATGCAGCCAATGGCAACCCAACATATCCCAACCCAACAACGGCAATCTTAACGTCATTGAGAGCACCCTGATGACTCATTTTCTATCCTCTTCTTCCATGCCACTTTGGCTCATTCTAAGCCAAAGTGTATCTTGTAAATCACATTGAGGGTTGAAACCGTTTACATACTGCAAAAGAAACGATCGAATTGATACTACATCCTGCTGTTTCAGGTAACCATCTAGTTCTGACATAAACTGAATAATATCAGCACAAGCTGGCCCCTCTTCCTGAGCGACCATTATAAGCGGATGAGTTGTACCGCTTACATTGTCACCAATCAATAGTTCTTCATATAGTTTTTCACCATGACGAAGCCCCGTATACTTTATTGCTATGCCACCATCTTCACCAGATTTCCAAACTTGGTGACCTGACAAACGAATCATTCGCTCAGCTAAATGGGAGATTTTTACGGGCTCTCCCATATCCAAGACGAAAAGATCTCCTCCTTCCCCCATAGACCCCGCCTGAATAACCAAAAGTGCTGCCTCTGGAATGGTCATAAAAAAACGGGTTATTTCTCGATCAGTAACCGTTACTGGACCACCGTGACGAATTTGCTCTTTAAATAGAGGAATCACTGATCCCGATGATCCGAGAACATTACCAAACCGAACCATCGAGAAGCAGGTTTTTTTGTTCTCAGCACTTAATTGCAATCCTTGCAATACCATTTCAGATAACCGCTTACTCGCCCCCATAGTGTTAGTTGGGCGAACTGCTTTATCGGTGGAAACTAAAACAAAATTTTCTACCCCTTTCCTGGCCGCTTCAATCGCAAGGTTATAAGTACCCACTACGTTATTGCGTACTCCCGCAAGCACATTATGCTCAACTATTGGAACGTGCTTGTAGGCTGCAGCGTGGTAAATGGTGTTGATGCTGTAATTTTCTATTAGCTTCCCGACTAAGCCTCGGTCTAATACAGTGCCCAGTATGCCAACAATTTCTACATCGATATTAAATTCTTCAACACGACGCCGAATCTCTTTTTCTACAGAAAAAAGCTGGAACTCTGAATGTTCAAATAGAATTAACCGTTCAGGTTTTTGATTTAAGATCTGCCGACATAATTCCGATCCAATGGTACCTCCAGCCCCCGACACCATTACGTTCCTACCAAAAATGCACCGTTCCAAAAGGCTCGGATCTGGAGCGACCTCCTTACGTCCCAAAAGATCAGACATATCTATATCGTGCAATTCAGACAAACCAGCACGCCCAAGTGCTAGATCATCCAGAGAAGGCACAGAGCGAACGGCTACTTCAACTTTTTCTAAGCCGTCAATAATATGCAATCGAGCTTCCCGACCGGCACTAGGCAATGCCAGCAGTACTTCCAAATTACTAACTTGCTTCTTCACGCTCGATACAGCATCCAGTCCACCAAACACTTTCAGGCCTGATATTTGATTGCCATGGAGATTGGAATCGTCGTCAATAAAACCTAAAAGCCGAATTGCATGGCTATGCCTTAAGGACCCTGCCAGTTGCACACCAGCCTCACCTGCACCATAGATAAGAACGCTCTTTTCCTGCGGAGCCCTGAAAAGGTCAGCAATAAACCATCTAGCTAGCTGTCGGCTACCTCCAACAGATATACATAGCACCATCCAAAAAATGAAAGGTAATGAACGCGGTGAAAATAGGTTGATATCTACAAAGTGAGGGAGATAAAAGGGCAGCAAAGACCACACTAACGCCACAACTGCATTGGCATAGGCGACGGTAATCATCGCCTGATAGCCAATATAACGTATCACTGCCCGGTAGAGACCTAATCTAATATAGATGGGAATAGCAATAATAGGCAGTGCAGCAAACAGCAACCACTGAGTATCAGGGGGAAAATAAAATTCTCCCAGACGAAGCGAAAATGCCAGCCAAAGCGAAAACAGCACTAAAACTGTATCAAGAACACCAATGAATGCAGACTTATAGAGTCGATCGAGCTTGAGTATATAGGCAAGCATTAATGCGTGTATCCGCCAACGATTAACGTCGAATTATAACTATAAACTCGCCCACCAAATCGATTGAAAAAAATAAAACAGCGCCTACTGAAACAACTGATACTAGTCGATACCCGAAACACTTTTCCCTCGCCCAATCCCATAATACTGAATTCCGCGCTCCTGCATTTGGCATGGATCATAGAGGTTGCGCCCATCAAAAATCACCGGATTCGATAGCTCTTCAACTATAAGATCGAAATCCGGAGCCCAAAAACTTTTCCATTCAGTACAGATAACCAGCGCGTCAGCCATATGAAGTGCTTGTTCCTGAGTTTCCAGTAACTCTAAACCATCAACGTTCCGGTAGATGCGAAAAGTTTCAGGCATTGCTGCGGGATCAAAAGCTCGTATTCTAACCCCCTCCTTCCATAAGGCTTCCATTAAAACACGACTGGGGGCTTCACGCATATCATCAGTATTTGGTTTAAACGCCAGACCCCATAGAGCAATAGTCTTCCCTTCTAATTCACCGCCAAAATGCGCATATATTTTTTCAAATAAGCGGCTTTTTTGCTGCTGATTTACGTGATCGACTGCGTTTAATAGTTGGGCATTAAATTGATTTTCACCTGCCGTTTTCGCAAGAGCTTTGACATCTTTAGGGAAACAGGACCCTCCATAACCACACCCCGGATAGATAAAATGATAACCAATTCGAGGATCAGAGCCGATGCCATTTCGCACATGCTCGATATCTGCTCCCACCCGCTCCGCCAAATTCGCTATTTCATTCATGAAACTGATTTTCGTAGCCAGCATCGCATTTGCCGCATATTTAGTTAACTCTGAAGACCTGATATCCATAAAGATCAACTTGTCACGTTGACGATTAAATGGCCCATAAAGTTCACGCATTTGCTCTTTAACATGACCAGAATCTGTACCAACAATAATGCGGTCAGGTTTCATAAAATCAGCGACAGCATTGCCCTCCTTGAGAAACTCGGGATTCGAGGCGATGTGAAAGTCGATTTTTTCTCCTCTTTTCTGAAGTTCTAAGGCTAAGACATCAGCAACTTTGTCCGCTGTACCAACAGGTACTGTCGATTTGGTAACAACTGTTTTTGATTCGGTCATTGAGGAGCCAATCGACCTTGCTACCTCAAGCACATAAGCCAGGTCGGCGGAGCCGTCTTCATTTGGAGGGGTACCAACAGCGATAAAAATAATATCGCTAAAGGCAATTGCCTCGTCAGCATCGGTCGTAAAAAAAAGGCGATTTCCTACCAGACCATCATCAACATAGGACTTCAATCCGGGCTCATAGATGGGAATCTGACCTTGCGATAACTGTTCTACTTTCTCCTCATCAATATCAACACAACAGACGTGATGACCCGATTCAGCCAAACAGGCCCCGGTTACCAGTCCTACATACCCTGTGCCGAAAATAGATACTTTCATCCCTACTCTGCTCCTAGTGTTTACCGTTGGGCTGCAAAATTCTGTCAGCAATCTCGTTAGTTAGCGACTGCCATATTTCCACCATATATAAGCGAATAATGCTGACAGTTCGATGAATTAAGAGCTAATAAAGGGAATTTTGTTACGATTCTGCAAAGTCAAAATCACCGATTTCCTCATACTCTTGATCTAGGGAATCTTGCAAAGAGGAAAATGGAAGAAGAGAACACTAGTTAAGCTTTTCGTATACATCCTGCAACGAGGCTACCATCTGATTCACTGAAAACCTGTCAACCACATCCCGAGCCCCCTGCTTAACGATCTTAGCAACCAATTCTGGTTCGTGAATCAATCTCTCAATTTGATCAGCTAACGATTCAACACTCTCATTCTCAAATAACAACCCATTCCTTTCGTGTTTTACTACTTCTATCATTCCACCTACATTCGAGGCGACAACAGGTAAATTAACACTCATTGCCTCCAATAGAACATATCCAAATGATTCGAATCGAGAGGGTTGCACCAGTATGTTGTAGCCGGGCATTTTCGAAACCCCGTCAGGAACTTCTCCCATGAAATTGACGGTTACACCCAACGATTCAGCTTGTTCTCTTAGACTAGGTTCCGATTCCCCCTTTCCGTAAAGATCCAATGTAACACTGATACCTCTGCTATCTAATACGGCTAAAGCGTCGAGTAATACGTCATGCCCTTTCACAGGTCTCAAAACACCAAAAGCGCATAGCCGTATGGGATCCTTATACGGCGGAGCATCAATTCTTTGGGAGGATTGTTTAACGCCGTTGTAATTGACGACATATCTAGATTTAGGGATCTCTTTTATTCGAGCTAGGAAGGAATTTGCAGAATATTGTGATTCAAAAACAAATATTCGGGTCCAGCGGCAAAGAACGAGTTCAATAGTCTTGTAGATCAGATCTTGAATCTGCCCATAACAACTATGGAGACTTCCACCATGCGGAGTGTAAATAGCGGGGATTCCAGTAAATAACGAGACAAGGCGAACGTATAGCCCCCCTTTTGCTGCATGTCCATGCAATACGTCATACTCGTTCTTTCTGGCTAAACGCACAAGCTTGATGATATTCAGCACATCTACAAAAGCGGGTTTCTTAGGTACCTTCAGTTCAATTACACGACCTCCGCAGACCTGTATGAGCCTTTTTTCGTTACATAGATAGCCCTTATCACCTTTCTCCGTATCGGCAGCAAATGAGATATCAAACCTTTTGGTATCTATGTTAAAAACAATATCCAGCAGGTGTTTGCGTAATCCCCCTACAGGATCAGCTGACACTAGAAGTACTTTCACAGGCTGCTTAGTCATCTTCCAAATCGTATCTTTCGAAGAATATTGATAGACCTACCACCTAAGGGCAGTATGGTTAGCAGCAGAGAAACGATGGCAAATAACAAAAACTTTAATCGCCTTGAATTAATCATTGAATGCCTAACAACTTTAGCGCTCAATTCCGACAATAGCTTTCGGCGCGCCTGCTCTCTTTCTCCCAAAATTAAATGGGAAATGGCTTGATTAACGATGTCCTTAAAGAGCTCTAACCTAAAGTTAATTAAGTCTCGATCGGATAGTGATTGTCGATAGGTATCTACGTAAGCCTGGATAACTTTTACATAGTCCGCGGTTTCGGTTCTAAGGAAATTGTAGTGGTAGCTGAAACTGACGCTGCTAACACGGTAATTGATTAATGCCCGGTCAATTATATATCCGTCAGCAACTTGCATAGCCCGCAACCAAGTATCAAGATCAGCAGAACTTTTGAACTCTTTACCGCGCCAGGTTGTAATTGTATCTTTGAGGATAGTCGTTCTCATCATGGCGCTTGGGCAGATAAAGATATTTCCATAACCCAAAACCAAACTGAGCGCTTCGGAGAAATTCAGTTTTCCCGCATGTTTCTTATGCACGACAGTAGGACAGAATCGTTTACCAATCAGATTGTCATTCTCATCGATCTCGTTGGCCTGTGTGAAAACCACCCCAATCGCCGGATCTGACTCAAAAACCTCTACTTGCGCTGCAATCATCTCCGGATGGTAAATATCATCTGAATGGAATATTGCGCTGTACTTACCCCTTGCAAGCTGAATACAGCGATTGAAATTGTCCTCTGCGCTACCGTGCTCATCAGCAATCACCAATGCAAACCGAGTGTCCCTATCAACAAATTGCTGTGCAACATCGCGTGTATTATCTGTTGAACAATTATCAACTATCAAAACCTCGAAATCGGCATAGGTTTGTCTTGCCAGAGAATCTAAAGTCCGCGCTAGTGTTTTCTCGGTATTGTAAGTTGGAACGCAAATACATACTTTGCTATTGGGCATCTATCACTATCTCACGCTGTCTTTTAACCATGATATAAAGTCCTAGCAAAGTAAGGACACCACCACCGCAAAGCACCACTATGCTCAAAATCAGATCCAGCTCCAGAAGCCCTATCAGGAAAAAAATCAGTAAAAAGATTAGTGCCATAATGCCTAGCTCTTTGACACCTAGCCAATCTCTACTTTCACCGACATCTTTGACCACCGTACGTCGAATAAGCCAGACATAAAATGCACTTGATAAGATAACCCCTGCTGAAAAGCCGTCTACTCCGAAAATTAAGATAAAACAGGGGACTGAGCTTATAGCCGCTAAACTGCCCAAAAACTGAGGCAAGATCAGGCGTTCAGTTTCTTTAGTTGCCTGCATACAAAGTGAATAAATATTTCCTAAAACACGAAAATATTCGATAAATGCTGCCACATACACAAAGAAGATACCGTCATGGTATTTCTGATCAACCAAAACAACCAGCAGAGGTTTGGCAAAGCAAAGTACGAACATGAAAAACAGGGTGACAATAGGAATCATAATCTGGGCATACTGCGCCCAACTGGAAAGACACTGCTGCCGACTAGCCTGTGACACATCCCGATAAAACTTTGGATAAAAATACTGCTGGGCCACTGATTCGATCGATGCCATAACGCCGGCACACACTGCATAGCTAGCAGTAAAATAGCCAAGCGCCTCCAGCGTACCCATTTCCGCCAAGAACACCTTGAAGGACTGAAACTGTCCCCAATTCAAAGTAACGGCGATAGAAAGAGGCCAACAGAACTTTAAAAAGCTTCGCCCATGAGTATTAACGAAATCGCTTAATTCAAGATAAGGAGAGCGAACCCCTATTCCTTGGCTTGTTAGTCGGTGAAAAAGAATCACCACCGGCACCAGCATCAAACCATGCCCCAGCAACTGACCAGCGATCCAATACTCAGCAGAAGGCCTAAAGCTCATCAAGCAGTAGGATATAACGAGGGAAAAAGCCAAAGTCGTCACAGAAAGTACGACCCAGCGCACTCGATATCCGAGAATATTAAAAGCAGGAACAAGGGTGTTATTACCTGAAACAAGTAATACGCTACCCGCAATCAGAGCTACCATCCATGCAAGTGAGATATCCAGCCCCAATGAATAAACGAGCAGGATTACGGCGGCCGTTACCGTAGCCATTAGAGCACACCCCAATAAAGCAAGAAGCATAAAAGCGGGGCCACGACCGGTCTCAACCCATTCGTGCACATGGCGATAGAAATACATACCCAAAGGGTTTATCAATGCCAGTGCAAAAAGAGTAGTTACCGTCAGAATTAGTGAGTACTGACCAAGTTGATCCTGATCCAGCTGCCAAGTAATAACCCTTAAGGCGATCAACCCAATCAAAATTTGGGCTCCACGCCCAAGTGCGACAATCGCCAACTCACGCAAAACTGCAAATCCTTTTACTCAGCGTATCGGCAAAATACTTTGCGCTGAAAAGACGAGCGGATTCACTTTCTAAATAGCGCTCGATTCGACCTAAAATCTCCGAGTGTTCCTCAGCCGACATTGCCTGCAGATAACTGACCAACGCCTGTTGGTTAGAAAATTTCGTAGGGTCTATAAAACAATCGGCTGGTACATAATCTGTGATATCCGGAGCCCCAATGTATACCGGTACGACACCCGCCATCATTACGTCGAATATTTTTTCGGTGACGTAACCGGCGATCGAGTGAGCATTCTCATAGCAGAATGCAAAACGATAGTTATGAAGAGTGGTACTTTTTTTGTCGACCATACCTCCATAGGTTCTCAGCTTGGGTGCCAACAGGCGCCCAACACCTGATAGCTGAAGCAACTTGTTTAGATAGCGATTATCGCTGCTAAGTCTGTCCCAGCCTACGCCATATAAATCAAAGACATCTGAATCATTATCTTCAAACCAATCGATCACCTGTTTTCGCTTGGAATACAATTCCTGAGGATGAGTTGATCGTTTATTTGCACAAATTAGGGTGCAAAGTTTTTTATCTTCAAATGGAATTGAACTTGGCTCAAAGCGTAAAACCTGTGAGAAGTGGGCACGGCAATACTTGCCCGTTCTCGAGTAAAGTTCAGGCGACCACGTAAAGACTGAATCAAAATGATCATGCAGTTTTTCATCCCAGTTCCTCGGGATAAGGACTTCACACTCCTGAATCAGGAGATAAAATCGTGAATCTGAAAACTGAGTGGCCAATTTTCCAATATTGGCAGGAATATCAAGAAACAGGATGTCGGAAGGAGGGCCCGTCTCGTCATTGAATTGGTCAATGGTGCTACAAACTCGCCTTTGCTTTTCCATCTCTTGTTTCAGTATCCGAAAAGGCGCTAAACAATCGTCACGATTCAGCGGACTGGCAGGATCAAACAAAGCATTACCTTGGTAGGGCGAAGAAACCCAAATAGCCAGACTAGTCATAGCCATACTTGCCTCATGACATCAGCGAGCCTGTTGGTATAGGTGTGTTCAAGCTGAGCCCGGCGGCATCCTGCAACTTCCAGCTCTTTGCGTAGAGTTTCATGATCTAAATAAAACTGAATCATCTGCGCACATTCATCAATCGATCCGAAAATAGCTATCTCTTTGCCAATATCAAAATGCCTTTCTAAACCAAAAACATAGTTTGTTAGTTGAAAGCCTCCGACCAATGGAATTTCAAAATTCCTGGCTTTCACCTGTTCGGTTCTTTTCGTAGCCAACAGCCAGGATGCGAAGGCTTTAGGACTAGATAGCAGAAAGCTCAAATCATCGGGAATACTGTTAGATAAATTCAAATTGATTCGAGAGGTCTGAAAGATTTCATCCATCCGCTCAAATGAAACCCGCCCATTTGGCCAACCAGCCCCAAAACACTCAACGGTTATTCCCGCTCGCTGCAGTTTCTTTACCGCCCAGCGACGAGCAGGGGTTGCACCACCAACAAAAGAGACGTCGTAATTGTAAGTCTCTGCTGAGGAATCCAAATTAGCTTTCAAAATCCCGGCCCAGTCGCTCAATACCGCCGATATACCTATTGATTGGTATCGATTGAGTGCAAAAGGATCTGTCGTAATGATATGGGTAAATGCGGGTGCCAGTTTTGACGAAAAAGTATCAAAACGCCATTGATCATCGCCAAACCAGGCCATAGTTGGATACTGGCTGGAAAGCTTCGAAACTGTGTCAGTATTCCACTCTGTTTGAAATGGCACGCAAAAGATCAGATCAGGCTTAATCAAGGCTGCTTTTTCACTGACTTGATGGAAAAGAGCTTCGGCGTCGCCTATCCACTCATCAATCCACAAGACTTCGACCGTTTCTGCCAAAGCTTCAAAAGCCGGTAAAAACCATTGCTGCTCGCAGGAAGGGCCTCGAGACTGTTGGCCGTAATCCCACCGCATAATAGGCAGCAATACCCGTTCTGCATATTTATTCAAGCTTGGTCTCCCAATACCTTGGCTGGTAGCTCGGGAAGCTGTTCATCAAGTTTCTTTCCAAAGCTTAAACGAGGACGACAATCCGTTGCATCGGGCACGATAAATTCCAACAACATAGGGCCAGCTTTATTCATCAAGGCTGGCAATGCATTTTTTATAGATTCAAAATCCGAAAAGCGGTGAGATTCAAGCCCAAAAGCCCTGCCCAAGGCGACAAAATCCGGAACACTATAACCCACCAGCGTCGACTGATTATTCCCTTCAAAATACATATCCTGAAAGTTCTTAACCATTCCCAAACAGGCATTGTTAAATACGATGATTTTGGTATCAAGATTCAGTCGTTTAACGGTGTCCAGCTCCTGTAGATTTATCTGCAAGCCTCCATCACCGTTTATTGATATGGTTCGCTCACCACTGCCAAGAGCAACACCGATCGCTGCGGGTAAGGAAAATCCCATAGCCCCCATTCCGCCACTATGGTGCATCGTTTGCCCTTCGCTCAAGTTCAAACAAGTGGCTCCCCACATCTGATTATTGCCAACATCCATAACATAGTGACAGGGTTCACCATGATTCAGCTCGGATATTAGCTGTAAAACCTTATGGGGACTGAGGCTAAGATTGGCATATTCATCAAAGTCTGTTTGCTTGCAAAAATGCTTCAAATGGCTGATCCAGGCATTGGAAAATGCCGGTATTTTATTCTGCAACATATTGGCATAGAGCGATTCAGAAGATGCATGTATGGACAGATCTGCCGCCACCCGATTTTCAAGCTGCCCACTATCTATATCGACTTGAGCAACAACTGCCCCGCGCGCAAAATCTTCAGTGTCGGCACCAGTCTGACGTACGTCCAAACGACTACCAACAACCAACAGAAAATCACAATTCTGTATAGCGTAATTGGCACTTCGATGACCATAACTTCCTATCATTCCCAAATGATGGTCACATTTAGGTAATCGCTCCATTCCCATTAAACTGGCAACATACGGAACATTTATTGTTTTCAGGTATTCTACGAATTCAGGGAATCGTTCACTTCGTATTGCCCCACCCCCAAAGCACACCAGCGGTTTATTAGCTGCTGAAAACTGTTCTTGCAACTGGTCAAAAGTTGCCGCAGCCATTTCGTCAATACTTTGATCTAATGGTTTGGCCAGCCAGGAATCAACTTCAGCATCATCGATATCCATTCGTTGCAGGTCGTTAGGTAGATCGATCAGTACCGGACCTGGGCGACCAGTCATGGCTAAAGAAACAGCTTTATGTAAGGTTGGCAGGATATCTTCTACCTTTTCAACGGCTACAGAATACTTGGTGATTCCAGATGCTGCGGAAACAATATCAAGCTCTTGAAACCCCTGTTGGCGAATATTTCGAGCGCCTCGCTGTTCGTGGGTATTCACCTGGCCGGTAATAAATAGGCAGGGGATCGAATCAAACCAGCAGGATCCGATGCCTGTCATGAGATTAGTAGCGCCAGGGCCACTGGTACCTAAGGCAACAGCCAGCTTTTGATTATGACGAACTCGAGCATAGCCTTCCGCTGCAAAAGCCGCAGCCTGCTCATGATGCATTGATACCAAATTGATCGAAGGGGTATGGGCAAGGCTATCGATGAGATGGGTTATCATCCCACCAATCAATTCAAAGCAGTACTCTACTTCAATCTTTTCTAGATAACGGGTGATAGCATCTGACGCTTTCATAATTGCTCTTAGGTTTCTATTTTCTAGTTGACTCTATGAACTCAAAACGCCCTGTTGGCGCATTGCCTGAATAGTCCGCGCTAAACCTTCGGAAAATCGGATGTTGGGAACATAAAACTCGTTGAGGCGATTGAGATCAGGTATGTAGTAGTTTCGCTGATCGTCTGATGCGGCTCCCAATATAACCTTGCTTTCAGGAAAATGCTTGGCAATAGAATTTGCCAATCTGGCAATAGATACAGCCTCTCCTGCTCCAACGTTATAAGGCCCTTTGAGCTCTGGGGTTAACAGCAGTCTCCACAAAATTTCAATCAATTCACTTTCATAAAGAAAGCTACGTCGTGCTGTGCCGTCACTGCTTAACTTAATATTCTTTCCCTGACTCGCCTGATTTAAAAAGGATGCGAGAGCAAAAGGGGCTTGCAACGACACATTCGGCCCCATCACAGTAAAGATTCTCGCTGAAGCATTCGCATAGTTTTGGCTGGCTATCAAAAGTTCGCAGTAACGCTTTGCTTCACCGTAACAGGATCTCCAGTTCTCCAGATTTGGTGCCGCCGAACAAGTCTCTTTAACCGGCCCATTTGTCACTTCAAAGAAATCGCCGTAAACCGCACCGCTGCTCAAGTTCAATAGTTTCTTCGGAGAGTATTTGTCGGCATATTCCAATAGGTTTTCGGTCAGCCCCACAATTTCACCCATCATCTGGCTTGGTGCAGATCGATAGGCCGATACATCTACCGGCCCTGCACCATGAATAATGAAATCACTCTTGCTTTTGAGGCTGGTGACCAAGTGATTACCCAGCCCCCACTCGAAGGCAATTAGATTCTTATGCAATCTAAAATGTTTAAATCGCTCTAGAAAGCTGTGATCTCTGGTTGGAATAAAAATCTCAACCTTGAGATCACTATTCTCTGTAGCAACAGCCAAGCTATGAAGTAGCGAACGCCCTATATAACCGCTTCCGCCCGTGATTAGGAGGGTCCGACCATCCAGACGATGCCAAAAATCGGACAAACTATCAGCAATGTTTACACCATCTTGTTCGAGTATATTCATAGTGATAGCGCTATTAAACGCAGATCAAAAGGAGACACCAAAGAAGTCTTCCATCCGCTCTATCACAAAATCTAACTGCTCAGCTCCTAATCCGGGATACAAACCAATCCAGAAGGTTTGCTCCATGATTCGATCAGTATTCTCGAGAGAACCGTGTACACGGTATTTGACATCTTTAAAATAGGGCTGGCGCGTCAAGTTACCAGCGAACAACAATCGTGATCCTATTTTATGTTGGTCCAGATACTTAAGCAGATCCACCCGCGATACACCCGACTCAGCTTTCAGAGTAATCGGGAACCCAAACCATGAAGGATCTGCTTTCTCGGTAGCTGCAGGTAGTTCAATAAACTCAGTTAAAGACTGTAAGCCGTTATGAAGATACTGGAAATTGTCTTTCCTCGCCTGAATGAAGTCGTCTAGCTTATCCATCTGAGCCAATGCACAAGCTGCCTGCATGTCAGAAATTTTCAGGTTATAACCAATATGGGAATAGGTATATTTGTGATCGTAGCCGAAGGGAAGATCACCAAACTGCTGGCCAAAACGCTTGCCACAAGTGTTATCGCAGCCTGGAGCGCAATAACAATCACGCCCCCAGTCTCTGAAGGATTCAATCAATGTTTTCAGCTGTCTGGACTGCGTAAAGACAGCCCCGCCTTCCCCCATTGTAATATGGTGGGCAGGGTAAAAACTAACAGTGGCAATATCACCGAATGTTCCAACTAATTGACCATCATAAGTCGTACCCAGCGCATCACAGCAATCTTCAATCAGCCATAATCCATGTTCGTCGGCAATTTTACGTATCTTAGCCAAGTCAAAAGTATTACCCAGCGTATGAGCAATCATAATGGCCTTGGTTTTATCCGTTACTGCCGCCTCAACTAACTCTGCTTTAGCGTTATAAGTTGGAATATCAACATCAACAAATACTGGAATCAGGTTATTCTGAATGACTGGATTAACCGTTGTTGGAAAACCCGCGGCAACGGTAATCACTTCATCGCCAGGTTTTAGAGCACGCTCTCCCAACTTTGGAGAGGTTAAAGCAGTGAGTGCCAACAGATTGGCCGCAGACCCCGATACCGTTGTCAGTACGTGCTTAACACCTAGATACTCACCAAGGCGCTGTTCAAAGGCATCGTTGAAACGTCCCGTGGTCAACCAGCCATCGAGTGAAGCTTCAACCATCATCTGTAGCTCTTCTGTGCCAATCACTTTACCAGAAGGGGGTACGACCGATTCACCGGCGACAAATGATTTTGGAGCAAAGGCCTGCTCGGCATATTGCTCGACCAACTCTGCGATTTGTTGACGGATCTGATCAGGCGTTCGTTGGGAATTGTCGATGCTCATCAGGACAAAAATACCTTATTTAGAATCCATAAAATGTTGAATTTCCTGCAAGCTATGGAGCCTCATGTCAGACTTAGCCAGCCATGCTTTATGCCAGGAAACAATTAGTTCGAGTGTATGTTGTAAGTCCAAGCGAGGCGACCAGCCTAATTGCATCTTGGCCTTGGAGCAATCTAGCTTCAGATAGTGGGCCTCGTGAGGATGATCACCTCCGTCAACCTGCCATTCTGCATCCTTTCCCCACTGACACGCCAATCGATCAACAATCCATTTGACCGGTTTGGCGTCCTCTTCGGCCGGACCAAAATTCCATCCATCTGCGTATTCAATGCCATCCTGATAGAGTTTCTCTGCCAATAATAGATAGCCAGCCAAAGGTTCAAGTACATGCTGCCAAGGACGAATAGCTTCGGGACTCCTGATGGTAACGGTATCGCCTTTTTCAAATGCAGACAGGAGATCTGGGATTAAACGATCCATCGCCCAATCACCACCACCAATTACATTACCGGCTCTAACGGTCGCAATTGCAGTACCATGCTCAGCATACTGCTTGGCATTAAAGTATGAATTCCGATAGGCCGCAGAAACCAGTTCTGCACACCCTTTGCTATTGCTATAGGGGTCATATCCGCCCATTGGTTCATTTTCACGATACCCCCAAGGCCACTCTTTATTCTCGTAACACTTGTCGCTGGTAATATTCACTACTGCCCGAACACCACCTGACTGGCGAACAGACTCCAGTAAATTGACGGTCCCCATGACATTGGTTTCATAGGTTTCAATTGGTTGATCGTATGACAATCGCACCAACGGTTGTGCCGCGAGATGAAAGACAACATCAGGTTTGAAAGACTTCAGATTAGTCGATAACAATTCAAGATCTCGAATGTCACCTATGACAGACTCAACGCCCTGTTCAACCGAGGCTTCATTGAAAAGAGAAGGAGTGGTTGGAGGTTCAAGCGCATACCCTTTAACCTCTGCCCCCATAGACTGCAGCCAAAGAGTAAGCCAGCTACCCTTAAAGCCGGTATGGCCCGTTACAAAAACCTTTTTACCACGCCAAAACTGCTGATTCACTTAGTTACTCCCAAACCTTCCAAGGTGCAGAGCCACTATTCCATAGTTTTTCCAGATGATTTTTGTCTCTCAAGGTATCCATCGGCTGCCAAAAACCTTCGTGTTCATAGGACATTAGCTGCTCTTCTTCTGCCAACCGTATTAGTGGTTCTTGCTCCCAAGTAGTCAGATCATCTTCGATATAGTCTATTACTTTGGGAGACAGCACAAAGAAACCACCATTAATCATGGCCCCATCTCCTTTAGGCTTCTCTCTAAAAGATTTAACTTGCCCAGACTGAATATCCAAAGCGCCAAACCGACCGGGTGGGTAAGTAGCAGTTAAGGTTGCAAGTTTGCCATGCTTTTTGTGGTATTCGATACTCTGAGTGATGTCGACATCACCGACGCCATCTCCATAGGTAAAGCAGAACGCTTCTTCATCTTTCAGGTATTCTGCAACGCGCTTCAATCGCCCGCCGGTCATTGATCCGTCACCGGTATCAACCAGAGTAACCTTCCAAGGTTCTGCCCGCTGGTTGTGCACATGCATCTGATTACCGACCATGTCAAAGGTAATGTCAGACATGTAAAGGAAGTAGTTGGCAAAATACTCCTTTATGACGTAACCCTTGTAACCACAGCAAATAATGAACTCATTTACACCATGAGAAGAATAGATTTTCATTATGTGCCATAGAATCGGTTTGCCTCCTACTTCGACCATGGGTTTGGGTTTATGACCGGTTTCTTCACTAAGGCGAGTACCCAGTCCACCCGCTAAAATAACTGCTTTCATCTTCAACCCCTGGTTTAAATTAAGACTCAACTACTGGCAATAAAAGCATCGGCATAGAAACGATCGATGCTAAGACCGGCAGTTTGAAAATCATTTCTAGCCGCATCGATCATTGCTGGAGAGCCGCACGCATAGACATCAAATCCAGACAGACTTGGAAAGTCTTCAAGTACCGCCTGGTGTGCTAATCCTCGGCGTCCACCCCAGTCATCTCCATCTACCTGTCCTGAAATAACTGGAATGTAATTCACATTGGAATGATCTCGCTGCCACTCGCCTGCCAAAGAGGAATATAAGGATTCTGGTATATCAGCTCCCCAATAAATATAGATATCCCTACGGTCTTGCTCTGTAATTAGGCTTTCAACCATTGATTTAACGGGAGCAAATCCGGTCCCACCTGCAAGAAAAATGATCGGGCGCTGGCCCTGGCGTACAAAAAAAGTCCCCAATGGGCCTTCAAAACGAAGCAAGTCATTTTGCTTGAGATGACTAAAGGCATGCTCCGTAAACAAACCATCCTTCACAGCTCTGATATGCAGTTCAATCTTCTTAGATTCAGCGCAAGCATTGGCAATCGAGTAGCTACGTCTGACACCCTGAAAAAGCAAATCTATAAATTGCCCGGGCAAAAAAGTGAAAGCTTCTTTAGGTGGAAATCGAAGCGTCAAAATCAACACATCATTCGCAACGCGCTCAATGCCATCTACCTTAGCAGGCAAGGTCTTTACCTTCACACCCTGAAGCTCAGAAACAACTGCTGTTTTCAGTAGCAGGTCGGTTGTTGCGTAGGAGCAACATGACAGGATTTCCTCTCCAGTTTCCTGAATGCCTTCATCATCTTTCGCCGCCCCATCCAAGATAACAGCAGCACACTGACCACAGGATCCACTTTGGCAACTATGAGGCAAATTGAAGCCCTGCCTCAATGCAGCATCTAGAATGGTTTCACCAGCATCACACACAAATTCGATATCAGAACCCTGAATTCGAACGCTACAATCGTTACTCATCTATTGTCTTTCTATGCCTACATTACTTTATAGCGCTAGCCCAATGCACTAGCCACCAGATCTGCAGTCTCTTGCAACTGTTTACGAATACTATAGTGATGATTACCGATAAACAGACCGCTATCGTGAACCCGATTACTCTGATCGAGATCCCCGTGCACACTGTAATCGAAATACTTGATGACAGGATTGCGAACAAAGTTCCCTGCAACAATGGGACGACATTCCACACCTGCTTTGGTCAGCGTTTCTACAAGGACATTTCTCTTTTCCACTCCACCATCAACCAGCAGGGCAAAACCAAACCAACTGCTTTGTCCGGTTTCTTGCTGTATTTGTATACCCGATATCCCACCAAAGAGTTCTCGGAAATCCTTAGCATTATTCTGTCGGCCTTCAACAATCGACGGCAATTTTTTAAGCTGGGCAAGCCCTAAAGCACCGGACATATCCAGCGGTCGTAAATTGTAGCCAGGTAAAACAAATCGAAAGGATTCCTGAAAGGGATCGTTGGATTTTTCACAAACCAGATTGTCATCTGGAAGATGGCGGGTCCAACCATGGGATCGGATTGACAGCATGATGTGGTAAAGCTCTTCATCATCTGTACAAACCATCCCGCCTTCCATTGTAGAGATATGATGACTGAAAAAACCACTGTAGGTACCCATCAGGCCAAAGGTCCCGGCCTGCTTACCATCTAGCGTGGAACCCATGGATTCACAATTATCTTCAAGGATCAGTATGTCCTTATCGGCAACAAGAGCTTGCAGCGTTGGATAGTCAACTGGATTACCCAGGAGATTGACCGAAAATATTGCTCTTGTTCGATCAGTAATGGCCTGCTCTACCTGTGCAATATCCAAGTTGAGCGTATCTTTATCAACATCGACAAACTTGAGTTTCAGCCCATACTGCTGCAGAGGATAGTAAGTCGTGGACCAGGACACTGCTGGCACAATCACCTCATCTCCCGCTTTTAACGGATTCTCTTTCCGAAAGAACAACGAGGCAACTGCGATAAGGTTTGCCGATGAACCCGAGTTGACCATAATGCAGAACTGCGACCCCATAAATTCAGCAAATGCTTTCTCAAAGTCGGCGACGTTTTCTCCCATGCTGAACATGCCGCTGTCGATAACACGCTGCAAAGCCGCATATTCATCTTCATCCCATGTAGTCGTTGCAAGCGGTAACATCAAAGCACTTCCTTCTTAAAAAAGTCATAGGTTTTTTCGATACCTGCCCGCAGTGTTGTTGGCGCTCGCCAACCAAGCTGTTCCAAATCGTTAATATCTACCAGCTTTTGTTTCATCCCTGCAGGCTTACTGAGATCATGAGTGAAACCACCGTCGTAACCCACAACTGCAGCTATTTCCTGATAGTACTCGTTGATACTGTAATCGTATCCGAGCCCTACATTTAAATATGGTGGCAACTGCTTCACACGGTCTGCTGAAGCCAGAATCATGTCTGCTAAATCCTCTACGAACATAAACTCTCGCCGGGCAGAGCCATCACCCCATATATCAACAGAACCTTCCGAAGCATCTTTAGCTTCGTGTATCTTTCGAATCACCCCTGGAATCATATGAGAGCGCTCGGGATGGAAATTATCCCAGGCACCGTAAAGGTTGCAGGGGATTAAGGTGCGGTAGTGCCGATCGTGTTGTTCACCTAGATATTGGCACAGTTTAGCCACCGCTATTTTCGCAACAGCATAGCCTTCATTGGTTGGTTCCAACTCGCCCTGTAAAATCTGCTCCTCAGATAAAGGGTTCTTGGCATTCCTTGGGTACATGCAGGAACTACCCAAATTGATCAACTGAGCAATTCCGGTCTCGTGGGCAGCACGTACTACATTTGTTCCGATTTGGAGATTCTGCAGACAAAAATCATAGGGAGCCGCCATGTTTGCCTGAATCCCCCCGACAAGCCCCGCAGCATGCACAACTAAATCAGGTTTATCCCGCGACAAGACAGCCTTGATCGAAGCGAAATCCATTAGATCCACTTCATCACGATTCGGCGCAATTACGGTAAAACCTTGTTGCTCAGCCCTGACAGCCAGATTCCTACCCACCATGCCGCGGCCACCTGTGATAAAGAGCTTCATATATTACTTCTCTCGGGCAACTGAGGTTGAAAAGCCGCTATCACGCAGCACAACATGGCGTTTAGCCTGATCAAGATCATAAGAAACCATTTCGCTGATCATGGTTTCCAGCGAGGTCTCTGGCTCCCAACCCAAACGCTCTTTTGCATAAGAGGGATCGCCCAAAAGAGTTTCAACCTCTGCAGGGCGGAAATAACGAGGATCTACTTTTACAATGACATCACCAACCTCTAATGCTGGTGCGCAGCCTTCCTTGATGCTTTCTACGATGGCAACTTCATCAACACCATTGCCTTCAAACCGCAGTTCAATACCAAGTTCACAAGCCGTAAATTCAACGAACTGGCGAACAGAATACTGAACACCTGTAGCGATCACAAAATCTTCTGGCTTTTCTTGCTGCAGCATCAGCCATTGCATTTTGACAAAATCCCGAGCATGCCCCCAATCACGCAAAGCATCCATATTGCCCAAGTACAAACACTGATCAAGACCCTGTGAAATATTCGCCAAACCTCGAGTAATTTTGCGAGTTACAAAAGTCTCTCCTCGACGAGGAGACTCGTGGTTAAAGAGAATTCCGTTACAAGCAAACATTCCATATGCTTCACGATAATTGATCGTGATCCAGTAAGCATAGAGTTTGGCCACTGCATAGGGGGAACGAGGGTAGAATGGTGTTTTTTCTGTCTGGGGAATCTGCTGGACCAAACCATACAATTCTGAAGTTGAAGCCTGGTAAAAACGAGTTTTTTTATCCAACTCCAAAAAGCGAATAGCCTCAAGCATCCGCAAAGTACCCATTGCATCTACATCAGCGGTATATTCAGGTGATTCGAAAGAAACGGCGACATGGGACTGAGCACCAAGGTTATAAACCTCATCGGGCTCCACGTCCCTAAGGATCCGGGTCAGATTTGAAGTATCAGTCAAATCCCCATAATGTAGAAAGAAGTGCTGACTCTCGGTATGTGGATCCTCAAATATATGGTCCACACGTTCGGTATTGAATGATGACGAGCGTCGCTTAATACCATGAACCTCATATCCTTTTTCCAGCAAAAACTCTGCTAGATAGGAACCATCCTGTCCGGTGACACCGGTGATCAGCGCTACTTTCTTTTCTGCCATTTTCTAATCTTTACCCAAGTTATATAAGCCTGAGGCCTAAATCTACAAACTGAACAATGGCGTAAAACTAAGCCAAAAGCTTATTGCTAATAAACTGCAAGCCATATGAAGTCTGATTATACCTTGGGAAAAGCTACTAATCCCTATTAAAAGCCGCATCTTGAAACAAGAAATGGGAATTGCCAGGAATTTCACAAGCTCTATCGAGCCGCTGAACAGACTGAGAAGAGAGAACCACCCGGTCAGTAAGCGTTTTTATGAACAAAGCCTTTAAAAACGGTTAGAAGAATAATCTTAAGATCAAACCAAAGAGACCAGTTTTCTATGTAGTAAAGATCATACTCTACTCGTTTTTCCATCTTATTCAGAGTATCAGTTTCGCCACGCCAACCATTCACCTGAGCCCAGCCGGTTATGCCCGGTTTCACGAGATGTCGCTTCATATAGCCACCTATAAGCGTCCGATACTGCTCATTATGAGCCACTGCGTGAGGCCTAGGACCAACTATAGACATACGCCCCTGTAGCACATTGAAGAACTGAGGCAATTCATCTAAAGAAGTTCTTCTCAAAAACGCACCAATAGGAGTAATCCTGAAATCGCCTTTGCTAGCTTGTTTGACCTCGACTCCATCATCCTGAACGGTCATAGACCTGAATTTGTAGACCTTAATCTCTTCTCCACTGATACCATATCGGCGCTGCTTGAAGATTGCAGGCCCCTTGGAAGTTGACCTAATAGCCAGATAGATGACCAACAGAAGAGGGCTAATTAATACCAAAATGATGGCTGACAACACCCTGTCTTCAACTGCCTTTACCAGACGATGAACACCTTCCATCGGAGAAGATGAAAGATCTATTACCGGAATACCGGCAATTTCCGATACTGAATGATTTAGCAGCTGGAAACCAAAAATATCTGGGACAAATCTTAGATCGACGACGGTATCATCCAAGGACGCAAACAGCTTCCTCATCTCCTTCTCTCGAGACAAAGGTAGGCAAATCCATACCTGCTCTATCTTATTGTCTTTGACATAATCTGGACAGCTTTCAATACACCCAAGCAGCGGAAGCTCTGAATTCTCAGACTCGTTTCCAGGAGCTTGATCATCAAAAAAGCCCTCAACATTCAGCCCCGTCCAGTTTTCTCTTTGAATAGTGTGAGCAACCCTTTGCCCCAACTCACTCACACCAATAATTACCACTTGCCGAGTGTTAAAACCTTTCTCTCTTATCAAAGATAAGACCTTTCTCACAGCAAACCTGCCGAGAACGATCGTTACGAACCCTGATATGTACCAAGAACCAAACCAAAGACGGGAATATATCTCTGAGCTTTTTGTTAAAACAGCCAATAATGCAAGGACTGCAAAAAGGCAAGACCAACCTAGAAAAATGGATCTAAGCTCCTCCATTTTAGTAGAACCACGCCAAGCTCGATATATTGAGAAAAAGGGATAAATAGTGAACGAAGCTAGAACAGCGATAACTAACGCAATTGTATAATGAATATCCAAAGTCCAGATATCTGTAGCCACCCCCTTGGCGACCAAAGCTGTTATTAGGAGTACCGAACAATCTAGGCTTTTTAAGACCCACATTATCACGTTGGAATGCTCTTTAAGAAAACCCGTGTATTTCAAAACACCACCTTATTAAAACTTAACAAACGCCAGCCAATGGCCTATATTATCAAGAACTCCTATTATAAAACCCCTTAAATAAAGTGAGGAATATTATCTTAATATCAAACCAGACAGACCAATTTTCAATATAGTAGAGATCATGCTCAATTCGGCGCCTTAAATCTGTATCTCCTCTCCATCCATTAATCTGAGCCCACCCTGTAATACCGGCCTTCACCATATGTTTCTGCATATATCCCGGTATTTCATGCTTAAACTTATCTACAAACTGCGGTCTTTCTGGCCTAGGTCCGACAATAGACATATGTCCCAGCAGTACATTAACAAATTGTGGTAGCTCATCTAGCGATGTCTTTCTTAGAAACCGCCCAAAAGGATAGATTTTTTTGCCTTTCGCACCACCCCATATCACCCCATCTCGTTCTGAATCGACAGGCATCGACCTAAACTTATACATTTCAAACTCATCCCCGTTCCAGCCTACTCGCAATTGCCTATAAAGCACCGGCCCTGGAGAAGTGAGTTTCACGCCCACGGCCAGTAAAAGCATTAGCGGAGAGACAAGGAGCAGGATTATCGCTGCTAGTATTCTATCCTCCACTGCCTTTATTACTCTGCTAGCCCCCTCCATCGGTGTCACAGAAACATTGATGACAGGTACACCTCCAATCTCTGTAATCGAATGATTTATCAGTTTGAATCCAGATACATCCGGAACAAAACGGATGTCTACCGAAGTTAGACTCAGCTTGTCAATCAACTCCTCTATCTTGTCCATATTTTTAAGAGCCATAGCTATCCAAACTTGATCGACATCATTTGCCCCTACATACGAGTCTACATCTGACACCCCCCCCAATAGAGGAATATCAGAAGTATAAGCAGGGGAATAGCGTGGCTTGATATCTGAGAAAAAGCCTTTGACGGTAAGCCCCAGCCAAGGTGAAGCACGCAAAACCCTTGCCACTTCATAACCAAGCTCTCCTGCCCCTACAATGACTATATGACGCTGGTTAAATCCGCGTTCACGAACATACCCTAGCGCACTACGAAGAGC
The DNA here is from genome assembly GCA_026196225.1 of Motiliproteus sp. Taxonomy (GTDB): domain Bacteria; phylum Pseudomonadota; class Gammaproteobacteria; order Pseudomonadales; family Balneatricaceae; genus Motiliproteus. The sequence continues at coordinate 547 of JAPHRD010000095.1, read as the reverse complement.
CATACGAAAAGACAGTGTTAATAACCACCCACCGAAAAACCATTGAGCAAACCAAATACGTGAAAATTGCTCAGTTGTTTTCGTTCCTACCGCAATAATAGCCATCACCGCAAACAACGATAACCAAGCAAGACTAAACGCCTTGATCTCCTCAATCCGAGTTGCTCCGCGCCAAGCCCGATACAGAGAGCTTAACGGGTATATCCAAAATGAGACAACGGAAGCTACAGCTAAAGCAAGCAGATAGTCCGTCCTTAACGCCCAGGAATCGAACATAACCCAGTAACTTAGGAGACATGAAAAAACAAGCATTAGCCAGTCAATCAACTTTTGAGTGAACAAAAGAGTAGCCGAATGTTCTTTTATATAACTCATTTATTTCCCTAAAACATCTCCGTCTAAATACAACTATAAAAAAAGAAATATGAAACAATTATTAACAAAGAATATCTAAGGATCCTGTGATTAAGTCCTGTTTATTGAACAATATCGCTCATCAAAGCCATTCGGCCGCATGATCGCCATCATTTGCTCGTTTTTTGATCAT
>JAPHRD010000020.1 GCA_026196225.1 Motiliproteus sp. | reverse complement strand
GTGGTGTTGGTTGAACTGGAGTTTTGGTCAACAACAGCTTAACCGGAACGCACCACCGTCTCTTTCTTATTTCACCCTAACCCGCGAAGAACCTTTTTTATGCCTAGCATCTTGCCAAACCAGCCTTTCTGATAATATCGTTATACATATCTAAGCTGTTGTTTCTACATTATGTTACATCCTGATCTAAGCTATATAACTGTTGCTGTTATGTGAGCTTTTGGGGGAGTGGGCCTATGCACTATCTGGCGACCTTTACCAGTGTGTTTCTATTTTGGCTATTGCTGTCGGGATATTTCACCATCTTGTTGATCAGCTTGGGGATCTTCTCAGCCTTGCTGGTGGTCTGGTTGCTTTGGAGAATGGACCAGGTCGACAAGGAAGTACGCACGATCAGTCGCATACCTGCTGTGATCCTGTATGGGTTCTGGTTGCTGTGGCAGGTGGTTAAGTCGAATATAGATGTGGCTCGCCGTATCTGGGATCCGAATCTTCCTATCCAGCCAACCTGGCGTCGGCTGGATACCAATATCAGTTCTGTTCTGGAAACTACCTTCTACGCCAACTCTATTACCTTGACCCCAGGCACGTTAACGGTCGATGTCGAAGAAGATCACTTCGTCGTTCACTCGTTGAGTGAAGAGGCGCTGCTGGAGCTGCTTGAAGGGGATATGGAGCGACGTATTCGTCGTATAGGGATATAGCTTGTTAATACCTAGCCGATTGGACGCGTTGTCGTCTGTCATAAGGCTGAGCAAGGCATGAGGAGAGAAGTTTGGTGACTCCAAATAGTCGACGAATAACACAGCGCAGCCTGATGACAGGCGCAACCCAAAGGGACAGGACCATTTTCCCGCAATTCAGCGTTGCTTCTCGCTTGAGTAGAGCAACTACACTACGCTCACAGCGCCTTGTCTTGCGAGAAAATGGTCGCTGTCGCGTCAATCATATAAGTGTTAACAGGCTCTAATATGTATTACGCAGCAGTGATCGCCATCTTGGTGACTATGGCCCTGGCATTGATCCGCGCGTTTATCGGCCCCAGTGTCTACGACCGTATGCTGGCGGCGAATGTTTTTGGCACTAAAACCGTTTTGCTGATTGCCGTGGGTGGCTATGTGCTGTCTTGGCCCGCCTTTCTGGATGTGGCACTGCTCTACGCTCTCACCAATTTTGTCGGCACCATCGCTGTAATGCGTTTTTTTGAGTACAGCGATCAGGCTAGCTGCGATGTCCAGGATGGAGGGGAGCGCTGATGCCCAGCTGGGTGGATCTGATTAGTTGGGTCTGTTTTGTCCTGGGTGGACTGCTTTGTATCACCGGGGGCGTGGGATTGCTGCGGTTCCCCGATTTCTTTACCCGGGTCCATGCCGTGGGTGTCACTGAAACATTGGCAGCACCCTTGCTGTTAAGCGGCCTAGCGTTGCAACTGGGTTGGACCCTGGATCTAGTGAAAGTTGTTCTGATAATGGCCTTTATTCTTGCCACCAATCCTACCGCGACCCATGCCATGGCGCGGGCTGCGCTGCACGGAGGTCATCGCCCGGTTATTTTTGGGGAGGAGTCTGAGCGCATTGATTCAGAGGGCATTGATTCAGAGGGCATTGATTCAGAGGGCATTGATTCAGAGGGCATTGATTCAGAGGGCATGGCTTCTGGGAAAATGGCTTCTGAGAAATCAACTTCAGGGGAGGGGCCGTCATCGAAGAATTGATTAATGTCGTGCTGCTGGGGTTTATGATTATGGTGGCCTTCGCGGCTATTCGCATGCGAGATCTGTTTGCAGTGGCGATGCTTTCCGGTATCTATAGCTTTTTGGCCGCAGGTCTGTTTATGGCCTTGGATGCGGTTGATGTGGCCTTCACTGAAGCCGCCGTAGGCGCCGGTGTGACGACGGTACTATTCCTTTCTACCCTTCGCTGTATCGACCGCTTTGAGGTGCAGGAGGAGCATTTAATAGAGCGGCGTCGCTGGCTACCCGTTGTGGTGGTTTTGATAACGGGGGGGGCGCTGGTTTACGGCATGTCTGATGCTCCTCTGATGGGGCTTGCAGATGCGCCGGTCCATGGCCATGTATCGCAACGCTATATCGAACAGGGTCCCATTGAGGTGGGGGTTGCCAATATGGTGACGGCAGTTCTGGCCTCCTATCGGGGTTTCGATACGTTGGGTGAGACGGTGGTGATATTTACGGCCGGTTTAACCGTGCTGTTGCTGTTGGGATTTGAGGATAAGCCCACTCAGCGACTAGGTCGCAACGCCAGTGGTCACCATCTGGTGCTGAGAGTGGTCACAAAAATTTTGCTGCCTTTTATCCTGATGTTCGCTCTCTATGTTCAATTTCACGGTGATTTTGGTGCTGGTGGCGGCTTTCAGGCGGGGGTGATTTTTGCCACTGGATTTATTCTCTACGATCTGGTTTTTGGTAGTGACGATACTCGCCAGGTGGTTCCGGTCCGCTGTCTGATTTGGGGAGCCTGTGCTGGGGTGTTGCTCTATGGTGGTGTTGGAGTAACAACGGCGTTGATGGGTGAGGCCTATCTTGACTACAACGTACTGGGTGCCGACCCGGTCGCAGGTCAGCATATTGGGATTATGTTGGTGGAGTTTGGTGTCGGACTCACGGTATTTTCGGTGGTGCTGCTGATCTACGAAGCGCTGGCAGGAAGGAGGTGTCGTCCATGTCAGAAACCCTAGGGCTGTTCAATTATTGGATGGTGGTGGTGCTGATGATGAGTGGTCTTTATGTGGTGATTGCTCAACACAACCTGGTCAAAAAGCTGGTGGGGTTATCGTTATTTCAGACCTCAATTTTTGTATTTTATATCTCTATGGGCAAAGTAGACGATGGCTTTGTACCGATTGTCACCGAAGGGGTAAGTCAATACTCCAATCCACTCCCCCATGTTCTGATTCTTACCGCGATTGTTGTTGGCGTGGCTACGCTGTCGGTGGGGTTGGCGTTAGCGGTAAGAATTCGAGAAAGCTACGGCAGCGTTGAGGAACGTGATCTGGACACTGCCGATGGCGTTGAACCGACGGAGGTCGGTGATGCCTGATCTTCTGGAACTTTGCAGCAGGTTCGGAGGTGGTCAGTGACGCTTGCCCAGCAGCTGCCAATGATCGTGGTGATTTTGCCGCTATTAGCATCCCCCTTGTGCGTTATTGCTGGTAACGGTGGACGAGCAAAGCTGCTGATGTTGTTGGTGGTGTGGATCTGCACTGCTATATCTGTGCAACTGTTGTCACAAGTAGTCGATAGCGGTCCGATCGACTATCAGTTCGGAGGCTGGGAGCCACCCTGGGGGATTGCCTATCATCTTGATCTGTTGTCGGTGTTTGTTTTGCTATTGGTCTGTGGTATTTCGGCGCTGGTGCTCAGTGGCGGTCACAAAATTCCCCAGGAAGTGACAGAAGATAAGGTCAGCTATTTTTGTGCCCTTATTCTGCTAGCGCTGAGTGGCTTTTTTGGCATTATCCTTACCGCCGATGCTTTCAATCTGTTCGTTTTCCTAGAGATCTCTTCGCTAGCTTCCTATGCATTGATCAGTATGGGTAAAGATCGCCGGGCCCTGAGGGCTGCTTTTCAATATCTGATCATGGGCAGCATCGGAGCGTCCTTTATTTTGGTCGGGATCGGTTTTCTTTACATGATGACCGGCACTCTCAATATGCAGGATATGAGTGAGCGGTTGCCGGCGCTAACGGATACTTCCACAGTTCGAGCTGGCTTCGCATTCTTTATAGTGGGAATCGGATTGAAGCTGGCGCTGTTTCCACTGCATTTTTGGCTGCCCAATGCTTACACCTTTGCGCCGGCCATCATTAGTGCGTTGTTGGCTGGTACCGCCACCAAAGTAGCCGTGTATATGCTGTTGCGGGTAACTCTGGGGATCTTCGGAATAAACTTTGCGCTTGAGCAGATGCCGCTGGATCGTTTACTGCTGATTCTCGGCGGTAGCGGTGTCCTTTTTGCCTCCATGATGGCGGTGATGGAGGACAACGTTAAACGACTATTGGCCTACTCCAGCGTTGCCCAGTTGGGATATATGGCGATGGCTCTGGGGCTGGCGTCAGCTGCCGGGGTGACTGCTGCCATGCTTCATCTCTTTAACCATGCCTTGATGAAGAGTGCGCTATTTTTGGCGATCGTGCCCGTGGTGATCCATGTGGGGGGATTTCATCTTCATCATTTGCGTGGTCTGGGGCGTACGATGCCTTGGACCATGGCGGCTTTCAGCTTGGCGGGTTTGAGCTTGATCGGAGTGCCTCTGACTGCTGGATTTGTCAGTAAATGGTATCTGCTCTCCAGTGCTCTGGAGCAGCATCTGTGGGCGCTGGTCGTGCTGATTTTGATCGGCTCTTTAATGGCCTTGATCTACATGTGGAAGATGTTGGAGGAGATTTATTTTAAACAGCCCGAAAACCCTAATGCTGCCGCGGCAGAGGCGCCGATTCAGCTGCTTATCCCCCTGTGGATACTGGTGGCCGCCAATATCTATTTTGGAATCGACACTGACCTAACCGTAGGCTTGGCTGAGCAGGCCACCCAGGCATTGCTGGGGGCTCATCCATGAATATCTCGCTGCTGATGGGATTGATGATTGCAGTACCGCTTATTGCTGCGGTGTTGGTAGCGTTTTGTGGTCGTAATCCCAATCTGCGGGAGACGATTAGTCTGGCCGTCGGTGCAGTATTGTTACTGGTGGTACTGGCGCTGGGTGCTGCAGATCTATCGGACAGCGATAACTACCTGGTTCTGGCGGAACCTTTTCCCGGTCTTGAGTTAGCCTTATCGGCGGAACCTTTAGGGGTGCTGTTTGCCTTGGTCGCTGGCTTTTTGTGGCCGGTGACTACCCTCTATGCCATCGGTTATATGCGTGCCGAAAAAGCTAAGAATCAGACCCGTTTTTACTGTGCCTTTGCCATCGCCATCAGTGCCACCATGGGGATTGCCATGTCAGCCAATATGCTGACCCTGTTTGTCTTCTATGAATTGTTGACGCTGTCTACCTATCCACTGGTGACCCATCAGGGGCACGATGATGCCAAGCGAGCAGGACGGGTTTACCTGGGAATTTTGCTGGCCACTTCCATGCTATTTATGTTGCCGGCGATGATCTGGACCTGGCAATTAACGGGAACACTGGATTTTCAGCCTGGCGGTATTCTGACCACTGAGTTGGGAGTTGGTACCTTAAGCCTGTTGCTGCTGCTCTACATTTTCGGAACAGGCAAGGCGGCGTTGATGCCCTTTCATCGCTGGCTTCCGGCAGCGATGGTTGCTCCAACACCGGTATCGGCTTTGCTTCATGCAGTGGCGGTAGTTAAAGCTGGGGTGTTTACGGTACTGAAGATAGTGATCTATCTGTTCGGGCTTGAGACCATAAAAACCTTGGAGGTCACCCACTTTCTGGCGTACCTGGCAGGATTTACCATTCTTGCCGCATCGATCGTGGCCATGACCCGAGATAATTTGAAGAAGCGGCTGGCTTATTCAACCGTCAGTCAGCTGGGATACGTGGTGATGGGGGCGTTACTTGGAGTTGCCACCGGCGTGTTGGGCAGCAGCATGCATATCGTTATGCACGCGTTTGCCAAAATTACGTTGTTCTTCTGCGCTGGTGCGATTTTGGTGGCAGTCCATAAAACGGACGTATCCCAGCTAAATGGCTTGGGCCGGAGGATGCCCTTGACCATGGCTGCATTCCTTATCGCAAGCCTTTCAATTATCGGCCTGCCTCCTATGGGCGGAACATGGAGCAAGTGGCTGCTTTTGCAGGGGACTCTGGATAGTGGCCTGATGGTGCTGACCGCCGTGTTGCTGATTAGCTCGCTGCTAAATTTGATCTATCTGCTGTCGATCCCGGTTCGGGCATTTTTCCTGGCCCCGACTAAACCTCTTACAGTACCTCATACTGCACCTCCTACTGCGGCTCCTGCTACACAACAGGAACCAGTGGTGCTGGGCGATGAAGCCCCTCGTAACTGTTTAATTGCTATCTCGATCACCGCGCTAGCCTGTCTTATTTTGTTCTTTGTACCGGATCTACTGTTTGAGCATGTGGGGGCTATTCCCTTATGAGTCAGGGTCCCGAGAAGCGTTTCCTGTTTGATAACCCTAGCAACGTTAAGTTGGTAGTGCGGTTGTTGGTGGCCAGCTGTGTGCTGCTGTTTGGCTTGGATCTGATTCTCCATCGTCATGTGGAGCATCCCTGGGAGTCGCTGCCGGGGTTTTACCCGCTGTACGGTTTTGTTGCCTGTGTCCTGTTGGTTTTGCTGGCAAAAGAGCTGCGTAAGCTGGTGATGCGGGCTGAAGACTACTACCTGAAAGATAGCGAATCTGCGCCACCTGAAGGGCGGGAGAGCAAGCGCCAGGATACTCCGGTGAACAACCAAGGAGAGGGCGATGTTTGAACTTATCCCCTCATTGCCACTGTTTGTGGCAGCAGTCATGGTCGGTTTTTGCCGTGGTTGGTTGCGGGCTGCCGTAATGTTGCTGGCACCTGTGGTGGGTGCCTATATGCTGTTCAATTTGGCAGAAGGTACAACGGTTTCCTTTGAACTGATGGGGATGTCTCTGACCCCGGTGCGGGTCGACAGGCTGTCCCTTCTTTTTGGATACCTATTTCACCTAGCCGCTTTTATCGGTGTGATCTACGCCCTCCATATCAAGGATAGGCTGCAGGATTGCTCGGCACTTTTTTACGCCGCCAGCGCAGTGGGGGCTGTGTTTGCCGGTGATCTGTTGACCCTGTTTGTATTCTGGGAGTTGTTGGCGGTCAGTTCGGTGTTTTTGATTCTGGCTCGTAAAAGCTCAAACTCCCTGTCCAGTGCTCTTAGATATCTGTTGATGCAGGTCGGTTCCGGACTGTTGTTACTGGTGGGGGTGCTGATCTATAACAGTTCCGGTTACGGCCTTGAGTTTGGTTATATCGGTTTGAACACCCCAGGGGGATTGCTGATCTTCCTGGCTTTTGGGATAAAAAGTGCTTTTCCAATGGTTCATTTTTGGCTTACCGATGCCTATCCTGAGGCCACTCCCAGCGGCACGGTTTTTCTCTCTGCTTTCACCACCAAGGTTGCAATCTACGCGTTGGCCCGGGGCTTTGCCGGTACAGAGGTATTGATCTATATCGGTGCGGTGATGGCCTGCTTCCCGATCTTCTACGCGGTTATCGAAAATGACCTGCGTCGGGTGCTGGCTTACAGTCTGATCAATCAGTTGGGATTTATGGTGGTGGGGATCGGTATCGGTACTGAGCTGGCCATCAATGGTGCCGTGGCACACGCCTTTAACGATGTGCTGTTTAAAGGCCTTTTGATGATGAGTATGGGTGCGGTGCTCCATGTGACTGGGGAGATACGGGGCTCGGAGCTGGGCGGCTTGTACAAGAAAATGCCGAAGACGGCGGTGCTTTGTATGGTGGGGGCCGCCTCAATCTCAGCGTTCCCGCTATTTAGCGGTTTTGTCAGCAAGTCGATGATTGTGGTGGAGGTGCTGCGCGAAGGCTATCAGGTGATCTGGTTGGCCTTGCTGTTTGCTGCTGCCGGTGTGTTTCACCATGCGGGCATCAAAATTCCGTTCTTTGCTTTTTTCCATCACGATTCAAAATTTGTTGCGGTGGCCAAGGAGCCTCCAAGCAATATGCTGATTGCTATGACCATAGCTGCCTTGTTCTGTGTCGGCATCGGCTGTTATCCAGCTGCTCTTTATCAGCTTCTACCTTACCAGTTGGACTATACCCCTTACGATCTCACCCACGTCCTGGCGCAGACTCAATTGTTGGCATTTTCGGCCCTGGCCTTTACCTGGCTGAAGCTGTCTGGGATCTACCCGGATGAGCTACGTTCGGTGAATTTAGACACAGATTGGCTTTTCAGGCGGGTGCTGATGGATGGGGTTGCTGCTGTCCGACTTCGCTGGCAACAAATTTCAGAACAGGCTCAGCAGCATCAGCAGCGTTGGTTGTCGGCCGCCGGTGCCCGTTTACAGCCTCTGTTTCCTAAACGGGGCGGTCAGGGGGTGATGCCTCGATTGCATAGCACCGATAATATGGCGTTCTGGGTGGTCTTTATGCTCGGTTTGATGCTGATCCTCTCCTATTTTTAACGGGATCGGCGATTATTCTTCCCCAGCTCGGTTATTTCTCTCTGTTGCAGCGCAAAAGCTATTCAATCCCTAGCCCCATTCGTTTAAAATTTCGGGTTTTGTAAAATCGAACTCTAGGCACCCATGATTGAAGTAAATCCGATTCAGCTGCGTATCAAAGATATCCAGGAGCGCACCCAGATTCTGAAGACCTATCTCGACTACGAACGCAAGAGTGAGCGTTTGGTTGAGGTAGAGCGTGAGCTTGAGGAACCGACTGTTTGGGACGATCCAGACCGCGCCCAGGCATTGGGCAAAGAGCGTTCTGAACTGGAAACGGTGGTTAAGACCATCGACGACCTTGAGGCCGGCTGTGGCGATGCTCAGGATCTGCTGGATCTGGCGGTTGAAGAGCAGGATGAAGACACGGTTGCCGAAGTGGAGTCAGAGCTTGATGGCTTGGGTGCCCGGCTGGAAGTTCTGGAGTTCCGCCGTATGTTCTCCGGCGAGATGGATCCTAACGGCGCCTTCCTGGATATTCAAGCCGGCTCCGGTGGTACCGAAGCCCAGGATTGGGCCAATATGCTGCTGCGGATGTATCTGCGCTGGGGCGAAGACAAGGGCTTTAAAGTTGAGCTCGAAGAGGTCAGTGCCGGCGAAGTTGCGGGGATCAAATCTGCCACCATTAAGTTTGAAGGCGAGTATGCCTTTGGCTGGCTGCGTACCGAAACCGGCGTCCACCGATTGGTTCGTAAATCGCCGTTCGATTCTGGCAACCGTCGTCACACCTCTTTCTCTTCGGTGTTTGTATCGCCTGAGATCGATGACAATATTGAGATCGATATCAATCCCTCTGATGTTCGTACCGACACCTACCGGGCATCCGGCGCCGGTGGACAGCACGTTAACAAAACCGACTCGGCAGTCCGTCTGACCCACGAACCTACCGGAATTGTGGTTCAGAGTCAGAGCCAGCGCTCTCAGCACCAGAACCGTGACAACTGTTGGAAGATGCTGCGAGCCAAGCTCTATGAGCACGAGATGCTTAAACGCACCGAAGCCGCTCAGGCAGTGGAAGACAACAAGTCCGATATCGGTTGGGGTAGCCAGATCCGCTCCTACGTATTGGACGATCAACGCATCAAGGATCTGCGTACAAATGTTCAGAGCAGTAACTGTGACAAGGTGCTTGATGGCGACCTGGACCAGTTTATTGTCGCCAGCTTGAAAGCAGGCTTATAAGATTCCGATCAGCTGATCGCAAACCGAATTCAGAAATTTACAAGGTTCAGTCAATGTCAGACAACACCCAAGCACAGGACGAAAATCGCCTGATTGCCGAGCGTCGCGAAAAGCTCAATCAACTGCGAGAGCAGGGCAGCGCCTTCCCCAACAGCTTCCGTCGTGATAGTTACGCCGAAGATTTGCAGCAGACTTACGGTGATAAAACCAAACAGGAACTGGAAGAGGCTGGCATTGAAGTTAGCGTTGCCGGTCGGGTAATGCTGAACCGTGGTGCTTTTGCTGTGTTGCAGGACATGTCCGGTCGTATCCAGCTGTATGTTAACAAGGCTGCCCGGCCATTTGCCAAGCGTCTAGACCTGGGTGATGTAGTTGGTGTTACCGGTATACTGCACAAGTCCGGAAAAGGCGATCTCTACGTTGATATGGAAGAGTATCAGCTGCTGACTAAGAGCTTGCGTCCACTTCCCGATAAGCACAAGGGGTTGCAGGATACCGAGATCCGTTACCGCCAGCGCTATGTGGATCTGATCACTAACAGTGATGCCCGCAAAGTTTTTGAAACTCGCTCTAAGATCGTATCGGCGATCCGCAACTATCTGGAGCAGCGTCGATTTATCGAGGCGGAAACGCCAATGTTGCAGGCGATCCCTGGTGGCGCCACCGCGCGTCCTTTCGAGACTCACCACAACGCTTTGGATATCGATATGTATCTGCGTATCGCTCCTGAGCTATACCTCAAGCGTCTGGTTGTGGGCGGCTTCGAGCGTGTATTTGAGATCAACCGTAACTTCCGTAATGAAGGGCTGTCGACTCGTCATAACCCCGAATTCACCATGTTGGAGTTCTACCAGGCCTACGCTGACTATCGCGATCTGATGGATCTGACTGAAGATATGCTGCGCACTGTGGCTCAGCAGGTGTTGGGTACCACGACCTTGGTTAATACCGTTAAGGGTGAAGATGGCGAAGTGATGGAAAGTTGGGAGTACGATCTCTCCAAGCCGTTCCAACGTATGTCGGTATTCTATTCTATTCTCCACTTTAACGATGATATCCACGCTGAAGCTTTGGCCGACGAACATGCTGCTCGCCAGATCGCCGAGCGCTTGGATATCCCGGTCAAAGATAGCTGGGGTCTGGGTAAGGTTCAGATTGAAATCTTCGAGAAGACTGTTGAACACCGTCTAGACCAGCCGACCTTTATCACCGAATATCCGACCGAGGTATCACCGCTGGCCCGTCGTAACGATGATAATCCTTTCGTTACCGACCGCTTTGAGTTCTTTGTCGGTGGTCGTGAAATCGCCAATGGTTTCTCTGAGCTTAACGATGCCGAAGACCAAGCCGAGCGCTTCAAGGCCCAGGTGGCTGAGAAGGATGCTGGCGATGACGAAGCGATGCATTACGATGCTGACTATATCCGCGCCTTGGAATACGGTTTGCCACCGACAGCCGGTGAGGGTATCGGTATCGACCGTCTGGTGATGCTGTTTACTGATTCTCCGTCGATCCGTGACGTTATCCTGTTCCCGGCCATGCGCCCGGAAGCTAACTAAGTTAGCGCTGATATGTCGCTGACCGATTATCTGTTCCCAGAGACTAAACGCGATTTTAGCGGTAAGCGCTGGGTTAAAATCGGTCTTCGCACCCTGCATCTGATGGGCCTCGCCGGTATCGGCGGGGCCTACTTTTATGCGGTGGACGCCGTCCAGTGGTTACCCTTCCTCTGGTTGACCATGATCTCAGGTTTGCTGATGCTTGTTGTAGAAGTATGGAGCCACGGTATCTGGCTGCTACAGGTTCGTGGCCTGACAATACTGTTCAAAGTTGCGCTGTTAAGTGTCAGTGCGTTGTTGCCCCAAGCCTTCGATCCGGCACTGATTATGCTAGTGATTGCCATCTCCAGTGTGATCTCTCACGCCCCCGGCCGCTTGCGCTATTATTCGCCTTTCTATAAACGGCAGATCTCTGCAGAAACCTGGCAGTGGCGTTAGGCGTAATCAAACACCTCAAAGGATCCTGATAATGACCCAAGTAGTTGCTGATGGTGCTGATGGTGCTGATGGTGCTGATGGTGCTGATAAAGGTGTAGAGAGTTTTGAGCCCGGTTGGAAGCAGGCACTGACCACAGAATTCGAACAACCTTACATGCAGCAACTGCGTCAATTCCTGCAGCAGGAGAAAACCCAGCGCAAGGTGATCTATCCCCACTCCAGCGAATGCTTTAATGCCTTGCACTACACACCACTGGATCAGGTTAAGGTGGTAATCCTGGGGCAGGACCCCTACCACGGTCCGGATCAGGCCCACGGCCTTTGTTTTTCGGTTAAGCCAGGGATCAAGATCCCTCCTTCACTAAAAAATATTTATAAGGAGCTTAATTCGGACCTGGGTGTCAATCCGGTCAGCCACGGCTATCTGGAATCCTGGGCGCGCCAGGGGGTGCTATTACTGAATTCGGTACTGACCGTAGAGATGGCCAAGGCCGGATCACACCAGGGTAAAGGCTGGGAACAGTTTACCGACCGTGTGATCCATATTCTGAATGAACAGCACCAAGGGTTGGTATTTATGCTCTGGGGCAGTTATGCCCAGAAGAAGGGGGCTTTTATCGATCGCGATCGTCACTGCGTACTGCAGGCGCCGCACCCGTCACCGCTATCGGCACATCGCGGGTTTATGGGTTGTCGCCATTTTTCTCAAGCGAACGACTATCTGCAAGGTCTGAATAAGACGCCGGTGAATTGGCAGTTAGAAGAATTGTCCTGATAGCTGCTTTAGCCACCTCCGTCACCGCCTCCACCATCACAGCCACCGCCGCCGCTATCAATGTTGCTGGAACCTTCGCCTCCCACATGAACGCGGGGAGAACTGTCCAGATGACCTGTTTTCCAGGCCCAGTATAGAAATAGAAATAGTGAGAAAACGAAACTCAGAGGGGCGATGACGGATTCCAATATGGAATCGCTGCCCAGATCACTGAAGTAGAAACTAAGTAGTCCCAACAAGACGATAAGGCTGGCAGCTATCCCCAGCAGATAGACCGTTGATAGAATCCCTACAACTGGCAGGACAAAGGCGCTAAAAAACTGGCCTGATCCGGGTTCCGAATAAACGATGCAACCCAAGAGAACGGTAAAAGCGATCCATTTTTCCATAGCCAGATCCTCAGTTATGCTTTAATCATAAAAGGCTAATCTTTCAGAGCAACAGCTAACGGTTAAAAAATAGCCATTTTCTAATCTGAGTCAAAAAAATAGTCGGATTTTCTTAGGAGACCACCGTGACTAAAGCTTCGGAAAAAGAGATCAAAGACGCCTTATTGGTCGCCCGCGACTATGCTGCTCGCAGTGGTAGTGACCTGCAGTTGGGTTATTTAGCGTTGAGTTTACAGAAGCGGGTTGAGATGCTGGAACATATCCTTCGGGAGACTGAGCATTATCTGGAGTCGGGGCAAGAAGCGGCAGGACATGCCCATCTGCTTAGAGATATTCAACGCTACTATGAAGAACTAAAACCGCAGCAGGGTACAGATCACCAAAGCTTTGGGCTAGAGTGATCGCTTCCAATCAGTGTGTATCGATTTTATTAAGGAACCCCCGTGGCCCAAGGCTCAAAGATTTTTAAAACCCGGATTCAGATCTCGGACAGTGACCGTCATTGCTATGAAGAGATGACCCAGTCGCTGGTGCTGCATCCCTCAGAAAAACCAGAGCGGTTGTTGGCCAGGCTGATCGCTTTTGCCTTGGAATTCCAGCCGGAGCTAGAGTTTGGGCGTGGTATTTCCAATACCGATGAAGCGCCGATCTGGGTACGGGATCTGGATGGCCGTGTCGAACATTGGATCGATGTTGGACAGCCGGAGCCAGAACGGTTTAGCAAGCTGAGCAAGCGCTGCGGTAAGGTCAGTCTCTACTGTTTCGGTGCCAATGCCAATCGCTGGTGGCAGCAGCATCAGAACGGTTACGCAAAGTTGCCAATGCAGGTCTTTATGCTGGATTGGGATGGTCTGGAGCAGCTAGCCGCTGTCATGCAGAAGGGGTTGGATTTCCAGCTCGTTCGCAGCGACAATCATCTCTATTTGACTCTTAATGATCAGCAGGTGGAAATGGTTCTGCAACCGCTACAGTCGGAGGATTGAGCGCTTGATTAGCCAGGGATTAAGCAGGAGCTAGCGATTGCAGATAACCGCCAGTCGTCAAAATCGTCTCGAATGCCATGAATGCGGCCGCCTGCATCAGGTCGCCAGTGGGGCCGAGGCTGGCCGTTACCATTGTGGAAACTGCAATCATCATCTCTATTCAGAGCAACCCGCCTGGTTGAGTCGGGCGTTGGCCTTCACCTTCACCGGTTTGGTGTTGTTCGTGGTCAGCAACGTTTTTCCCTTTATGGCACTGGAGCTAGGCTCCTTTAGTCAGCAGACTACCTTGTTGAGTGGCGTTCAGTTGCTACTGGATAATAACCAGTTCGGACTGGCCTTGCTGGTGCTGGGCACTATCTTTCTATTTCCGCTGATGGAGTTGGTATTTCTCGCCTATGTACTGCTGCCCCCTGCGTTGGAGATTCGGGTTAGTGGTTATCGCAGTGTGCTGAGTTGGCTGGGATTGGTGTCAAAGTGGAATATGATGGAGGTGTTTCTGCTGGCCGTGTTGGTATCTGCGGTTAAATTGCGTGAAATGGCTGATATCGTTCCGGGTATAGCGCTCTACTCCTATTTTTCCCTAGTGTTTATTCTGGTCTTGGCCAAGGGCCAGTTAAATCGTCGAGAGCTGTGGTCTTTCTATCAAAGCGACGATTGTTTTCGTACAAACGCCGATGAAAAATTGGTCGGATGTTCGCAGTGCCAGGCGTTAATTGGTGAGGCTCTGGTTCAGAAAAACCTGCCCTGTCCCCGCTGCCTTCAGAAAGTCCAGCATCGAGTACCCCATAGTTTGCAAAAGACAGCCGCTTTGCTACTGGCTGCGGTGGTGTTCTATATTCCAGCCAATACCTTACCCATCATGATCACAACGTCGCTGGGGCAGACTCAGGCCGACACCATTCTTTCCGGTGTACTTTATCTACTCCACGGTGATACCTGGCCCCTGGCGGTGATTGTTTTCGTTGCCAGTATGTTGGTGCCCGTCTCCAAAATATTGATTTTGTTCTATCTTTGGTGGACAGTGGTGAGACAGTCGATAAAAAGCCCGATGCAGCGGATGAAGCTGTACCGGCTGACGGAATTTGTCGGCCACTGGTCGATGGTCGATGTTTACGTTGTGATCCTGATGGTTGCCCTGGTGCAGTTTGGCGTTCTCGCCAATGTAGAGGCGGGAGATGCTGCCTTTGCCTTTGGCGGAGTGGTGGTGCTAACCATGCTGGCTGCAGCCAGTTTTGATCCTCGGTTAATCTGGGATGCTCTGGATCAAAGCGAGGCTGGCGGCAAAGATAAAATAGGGAACGCAGAAGGAGATGGAAAAAGGGATGGGCAAGGAAACCTTGGACACTCCGGTTAAAGCCAGGTCGAAGTCAATTTCGGCGATCTGGTTCGTACCTTTGATCGCCTTAATTGCTGCTGGCTGGCTGGGCTACCGGGCTTGGCAGCAGACCGGCCCCACTATCGAGTTGCATTTTTCCAATGCCTCGGGAATCGTAGCGGGAAAAACCGAGATCCGTTTCAAAGATGTAAAGATCGGTCTGGTAACCGATATCAAGATCGATGAAGCGTTGTATCTGGTGAAGGTCAAAGCGGAGATTGATCCCGTCGCAGCCAGTCATATCAGCAGCAACAGTCGATTCTGGGTGGTGCAACCCAGAGTTACGCTAAGTGGCATCTCAGGTCTTAATACTTTGCTGTCAGGGGTTTATATTCAGGTTGATCCTGGTGATTCCGGTCCGTTCCAAAATTCCTTTCGTGGCTTGGATGAACCGCCCAGCGTGATCTCTACCGACAAGGGAACCTCTTACCAGTTGGCGGCGGAAACTTTGGGATCTCTGGATATCGGCTCGCCGGTCTACTATCGCCAGATTCAGATCGGAGAGGTCAGTGGCTATAACCTTGCCGATGACGGTGAAAGCGTCAACGTCCGTATTTTTATCGATGCTCCCCACGATCAACAAGTCAAAAGCAACAGCAGGTTCTGGAATATCAGTGGCTTTGGCATGGAGCTTAACGCTCAGGGCTTAAAAGCGAATATGACTTCACTGGCATCGCTGATCGCCGGTGGTATCGCCTTCGATACTCCTGACGACCCAAGCGCGCAATCCGCGGTGGCCGATCAGCAGTTCAACCTGTTTAAAGATAAACAAGCTGTTGCCGAACAGGTCTACACCATCAAATATCCCTACCTGATGAATTTCACTGGTTCCGTGCGTGGGCTTGAAATCGGGGCACCGGTGGAATACCGGGGTATCAAGGTTGGTGAGGTGGAGCAGATACGCTTTGTTCGACAGAAAGATTTTATTCAGGTGCTAGTCAATCTCGAACCGCAGCGGTTGAGCATGGATAACTCGGTCACTCGTGAGGAGCTAGACGGCGGTCTCAAACGGATTATCGAAGAGGGAATGAGAGCCCAGCTGAAAACCGGTAACCTGATTACGGGAGCGCTCTTTATCGATCTGGTTTCTCAGGAAGATGCTCCCGACGGAACGTTAATATTGGGTGGTAGCTATCCGGAGATCCCCACGGTTGAAGGCCAGTTCGAACAACTAAGCCGCCAGCTCAATGTGGTTATCGACAAGGTCAATAGCTTCCCCTTGGAGTCGATTGGCGATCAGCTGGTCGCAACCCTGAGTGATGTTCGGACTATCGCAGCTGAGCTGAAGCAGCAGCGCTTGGCAGCTAAAGTGGGTAGTACCTTGGATAACCTTGAGGGCGCCAGCGGTAAGCTGGAAGGCACCCTCAAGGCAGCCAATAAAGCGATGGCCCAGGCTACCGAGACACTGAAATCCGTTGATAGTACGGTGGCGCCTGATTCCGAGTTGCGTTACCAGGTGCTGAGGCTGATTGATCAGTTGACCAAGGCATCCAATGCTTACCGTGAGCTGGCAGAAGAGCTTAATCGCAATCCCAATGCGCTGCTATTTGGCAAGGAGAAACGCTGATGTCAGCTATGATTTCAGTCTGCAAATATTCCCGATCGGTTGTGATAGCGCTGACGCTGTCAGTGCTCGCGGGTTGTGCCAACAAGCCTACTGCGCCCACTTATTACACCTTGAAAGCAGAAACGGTATCAGCAGGGCAGCAACAGCTGCCCGCAAATCTCAGTATCGGGCTCTGGCCTGTGGAGTTGCCGGACCTGTTGGATCGCAGCGGTATTGTTACTCTTGAGCAGCAAAATCGAGTTTACATCTCCAGTCAAAATATCTGGGCCGGGGATCTGGGGGAGAATCTAAGTGCCGTGATCAGCAAGCGATTGGCGGCGCGATTGGGTACGGATCAGCTCTGGAGCTATCCCTGGGAGAGTCGGCAAGCGCCCGATCTGGAGTTGCGCATCCGTATCGAAATCATGTCCGGAACGCTGCAGGGTCCGGTTAACCTGGAGGCTAGGGTAACCCTTAGGGATAATCGTGATCAGAACGTTGTTTATAGTCGCCCGCTGACTATCCAGCAGCCAGTGGTTGGGGTGGGGTATGATGGCTATGTGGCAACACTGAATGGATTACTCGCAACCCTGGCTGACCAAATTGCAATGGATATCAGCACCGCTGTTGGGCGCTAATATCCAGGGCGTTTTTAGTTCGCTTGTTTCGGTTGGATCGGTTTCATTCCTTCGAGCCGATTGGTTCGATCAGAGCTTTTCTTGAGGATCTTATCCAGATCTTCCTTGTAAACGTCATACCAGGTTCTAGAACCTCGAACCATACGGGAAAGCTCATACATTCCCTGTTCCAAGGTGCGGATAAACTGAGAATAGTTCTGTTCCTGTTCCGCTAAAATTTGACGTAGATTGGCAAAGTTATTGATATCCGCTTCCGACAACAACTGCTCGGTTTTCGCCTGCAGTAGCTGTGATTGCAGATAGAGCCCTTTGCCTTCGTTGACGATCTTTTCCATCTCAAGGAGCTTGGCGTCCATAGCCGTGATCTTTGCCTGGTTTTGGCCTGGTCGATCGTCCCCGGAACTCATGAATAGGTAGCCGATACCTGCTAGTGAGGTAATGGAAAATACGGCCAATACGACGATAAGGATTAAACTCAGCGTCTTTGATTTTTCCAGTTTTGCGATTCGTTGTTCGGGAGTAAGCGGCGACTGCCCCTCATCTTGTTCCTCGTCCCGATCTTTCTCGGCCATCAGATTTCCCCTCTGTTATCAGTAGACTCGGTATTTTCTAATTATTCTCAGTATAGATCGGCTAGAGCCAAAGGAGCTTTAATCGCTTGTTTAAAAAGGGGGGAGGGCGAAAAAAGGTGTTAATGGGTTAGATTTTGACCGCAATAGCAGCAATGACCTTGACGGAACCCTGCTGAAGATTAAAGAACAGGTTTTCCGACATGGTTTTAAAATCAGAACCTAAAACCATGGTGGGCGATAGGAGGCTGCGGGGTTGGCCGGTTCCGGTTCGTTGTCGCCATTGAACCGCTTTTTTTGTCTCATCCTCCCAGACATGAATTTGAAAACCGTTTGCTAGCAACTTTTTCTTTAAGTCTGACTCAGTCTGTAAAAAACTATGGCCGGGATCACTGGCCCATGGGACCGGATAGCGAATAGGGGCAGCGATTCCCGCCGTGTAGGCTGCGTCGGTAGTGACGATCTCATGGAGTAGTAGCTTGCCTTCAATCTCTAAAGTTCGGTGTAATTCACTTAATACTTTGTCGACGTTGGGTAGATTCATCAGGCAGTGTTGGCTGAGCACGCCGCTGAAATGGTTATCCGTAAAGGGGAGTTCGGTGATATCTCCTTGAAGAATCGATACCGTAAGGGGATGTTGCAGTTTTTTATTGATGAATTCTGCCAGTTGGCAGTATGCGGCGGTTAGATCGATCCCAACAACTTCGGTGGAATACTGTTCGGCGATTAGTCGGGCGCTGCCACCAAGTCCACAGCCGATATCCAAATAGCGGTCATCCTGGCTGGGGTTAACCTGTTTTAGCAATTGTAAGGTTGCTCCGCGGCCACCCAGGTGTAACTGATCAATGGCGGCAAAGGCTTCTGCGGGTTGCAAGCCCGGTAACTGCTGCTCGATGGTTTGGATCAGTTCAGCGACATGGAGGCCACCGCTGTAGTGTTGGTCCAGTTGTTGGATCCGATCATTCATCTATAACCCGAGCTCCTCAGTACTGATCTCACGCATTTTAAACTTCTGTATCTTGCCGGTCACTGTCATCGGAAAACTATCGGTGATCTTAAAGTAACGGGGGACTTTAAAATGAGAGATCTGTCCCTGGCAATAGGCCCGTAGGTCATCACTGTCTATCTCCTCTCCCTCCTTGGGGATGATCCAGGCGATCAATTCTTCGCCATAGTTGAGGTCGGGAACTCCAGTTACCTGAACGTCTGCAACGGCGGGGTGGCTGTAGAGAAACTCTTCGATCTCCCGTGGATAGATATTTTCGCCACCGCGGATCACCATATCTTTGCTGCGTCCGACGATGGAGATATAACCGTTCTCATCCATGGTGGCTAAGTCTCCGGTGTGCATCCAGCCGTCGCTATCAATGGCCTGTTCGGTTGCCGTAGGATTGTTCCAGTAGCCCAACATGACGCTATAGCCACGGGTGCAGAGTTCGCCCAACTGGCCGCGTGGAGTAACCTGTCCGTCGGCAGATATGATCTTTGACTCGAGGTGGGGTTGAGTGCGTCCAACGGTGCTTACTCGATGATCGATGCTGTCTTCCTTGCTGCTTTGAGTGCTGACCGGGCTGGTCTCGGTCATACCGTAGGCGATCTGCACCTCACTCATATGCATCCGTTCGATCACCTGGTTCATTATTTCTACCGGGCAGTTGGCACCGGCCATGATGCCCGTGCGCAGCGAGCTCAGGTTGAACTCCTTAAAGCGGTCGTGCTGGAGCATAGCGATAAACATGGTAGGTACGCCATAGAGAGCGGTGGCTTGCTCTTCGGAAACAGCGCTCAGCACTTCGATTGGATCAAAGGCTTCGCCGGAGTAGATCATGGTGGCGCCTTGGCTGATGCAGCCCAGATTTCCCATCACCATTCCGAAGCAGTGGTAGAGGGGAACCGGGATAACCAGTTTGTCATCGCTGCTGAAACCTTGGCTGGCTGTGACGAAGCGACCGTTGTTGAGGATGTTGAAATGGCTCAGGGTCGCACCCTTCGGGTAACCGGTTGTGCCGCTGGTATATTGAATATTGATGGCGTCCTGGCAATTCAGGCTTTTTTGTCGCTTCAATAACTGTGCATCGCTGATCGCATCGCTCATTTTTAATAACTGATTCCAGCCCATCATGCCTTGGGCAGGTAGTTCGGACAGGGTGACGATTCGCTTGAGTTCAGGGAATTTATCAGAACCTAGGGCATTGCTGGTTTTTAGTTCTGGCAGTAGCTGTTGCAGCATCGCGGTGTAGTTTGAGCTTTTGAACTGATCTGCTGCGATCAAATAGTTACATTGGGATTGTTTCAGAGCGTATTCCAGCTCGTGAAGACGATAAGCAGGATTAATATTGACCAGAATAGCGCCGATTTTTGCCGTGGCTAGTTGAGTTAGACACCACTGAGCGTTGTTGGGAGACCAGATGCCGACACGATCCCCCTTTTCGATTCCCAGCGCCATCATCGCTTTGGCGCAGCGTTCGACCTCTGTTTTTAGTTGGTTGTAGTTCCAACGGATATTTTGCTGGCGTACTACCAAGGCGGGATTTTCTGAGTGCTTTGCGGCGATACGGTCGAACAGGTCTCCAATACACTCATTCGATAATGGGATATCGGTTGAACCCTGGCTGTAGCTTACTTGTGTATCCGTCATAACAGTCCGATCTTATTTGAGTTGTGAACAGTTACCTTTCCATCAGCGCAAAACCGGAGGGTTGCTTATTTGCGTCTGAAAGGGCAAGGAGATCTAACCCCCTGAGGCCCTCTAATACCAGGTGCTTTTAAATATCAGCTTAGAAAGAGTTGACGTATGGGTAAAGTTACGAATTGTAACTCGGGCTTGGTGCGCGATTCTGGTGTGTCGCAAAGAGTTAGATGGATTCCAGCGGGTGGGGAAAATCAGCTTTCTGATTCTTTCAGTGTGTCCAGGGCCATCAAGCAGCGGTGCTCTGCGGTTTCTAGTTCCAGCTTAACGATGGCGATATCCTTAATCTGCTGCTCCAGCGCTGTTTTTTTATCAGTGATGATATTCAGCATGCGCTTCAATTGGGCTTCACCGTTGGTGGGGCTGGCATCGTAAAGATCGAACAGCTCGCGGATCTCAGCCAAGGAAAATCCCAGTCGCTTACCACGAAGAATGAGCATCAATCGAACCCGATCGCGCTTTGAATAGATTCGAGTCTGACCGCGACGGGTGGGGTAAACCAGCCCCTGGTCTTCGTAGAAACGGATACTACGGGTGGTTATTTCGAACTCTTTGGCAAGGTTGCTGATCGAATAAGTATTGTCAGTCATGGTGAATTTGAAGCGCTCAGACAGTATGGGATCTAGAGAAACTCTATATCAGGTTGACGTTTGCGTAAATGGGTTATCAGTAGCTTGTGCCCTTTAAACGTCGATTCGGCACATTTCATCGCCGTTTTGCTAGGCTGATAGAGAGTTTGCTGTCGTCATTATTCAATAGTGACATCGTTGACACAGGTAAACAGCTCGCCGAAGAATTCTAGTTTTGGACGCAGTGGGGGTTGGAAAGCTCTGGTTGGCGCGGACTGGCGTTACAAATGGTTACATTTTAAACGGGCTATTCCGGGGGGAGAGGATTGTAGCGGATTATAATTTGTTATAACGTTTACGTTAACGTAAACATAGGGTGGTTTGCTGTGATGATAGTTACTCTTACAGCTAGCCATCTATATCGACAGGAATTAAACCGATGAGCACCAACGATATTGTCATCGTCTCTGCAGCACGTACCCCAATGGGCGGGCTTCAGGGGGCATTTAAAGACGTAAGATCTCCTGACCTGGGAGCGGCCGCCATCGCTGCGACGGTAGAGCGGGCGGGTATCTCAGCTGAAGATGTAGATGAAGTTGTGATGGGTTGTGTGCTGCCCGCTGGCTTGGGGCAAGCTCCAGCGCGTCAGGCTTCATTGGCGGCAGGCCTGCCGTTGGCCAGTGGTTGTACCACTATCAACAAGATGTGTGGTTCCGGTATGAAAGCCGTGATGCTGGCTTATGATCAGATCAAAGCTGGTAGCGCTAAGGTGATGGTGGCTGGAGGCATGGAGAGCATGAGTCAGTCACCCTACCTGTTGCCGAAAGCCCGTGCCGGTATGCGTATGGGGCATGGTCAGGTAATCGATTCCATGTTTTTTGATGGTCTGGAAGATGCCTATGAAGGTGGCTTGATGGGTAGTTTTGCCCAAAAGACTGCTGACGACTACCAAATTACCCGTGAGGCGATGGATGATTACGCCATCAGTTCATTGAACAAAGCGTTGACCGCAATCGAAAATGGCAGCTTTGAAGATGAGATTGCTGCGGTTTCTGTTAAGTCTCGTAAAGGCGAGATTAAAGTGGAAATCGATGAGCAGCCTGGTAATGCCCAGATCGATAAGATCCGCAGCTTGCGTCCCGCCTTTAAGAAGGACGGTACTGTAACAGCTGCTAACTCCAGCTCAATCTCTGATGGTGGTTCTGCATTGTTATTGATGAGCGCTGCAGAGGCTGAGCAACGTGGCCTGAAGCCGCTGGCGCGGGTTGTTGCCCATAGCACTCATGCTCAGAAGCCTGCGGAATTTACCATTGCCCCCATTGGTGCGGTTAAAAAGGTTTTGGAAAAAGCCGAGTGGAGCAAGGAAGATGTTGACCTATATGAGGTAAACGAGGCTTTTGCCGTAGTTTCCATGCTGGCAATTCAAGAGCTGGGGCTGGATGCAGACAAGGTTAATGTGAATGGTGGTGCCTGTGCACTGGGCCATCCCATTGGATCTTCCGGTTCTCGAATTTTGGTAACTCTGCTTTATGCACTGAAGAAACGCGGTCTTAATAAAGGGATTGCATCTCTCTGTATAGGTGGTGGTGAAGCCACCGCAGTGGCGGTCGAATTGGTCTGATTTAACCATCGATCCGAAGTTATAAAAACCCCGGGGGTTCTGCCTCTCGGGGTTTTCTTTGTTTTGACAATATTATCTAGGTGGCTTTCTAGCAAAACAGTCGATTTATGTTGCGGTGCGAGGCCATGATCCCAGTCGCATTTTGCGATATTCGCTAGGCGATAACCCCATCACCTTTTTGAAGATCCGCGAAAAATAATAGGCATCGTCATATCCCACATCGTAGCTGATCTGGCTGATACTCTTCTGGCTAACATCCAGCAATTGGCAGGCGTGTTCAATCTTCAGGTTGATAAAGTGATTGATGGCGCTGGAGCCGGTCAATTCTTTATATTTCTTAGCAAAATGGTACTTGGATAGGTTGCAGCTGGCTGCCAGGGTCTCGAGATCCAGCTGCTCATGTATACGCTCCTGCATCATGCTGTGGATCCGTTCCAGATCAAACTGACCGCTTTGGCTTTTTCGGGTCGCTTCCTGGGGGCGTAAAAGCGCCACGTAGCTGAGAATCTGGCGAAGTTGGTTGGCCGCATGGATAAAGGGTTTCAGCTGGTAGCCGGTCTGTCGTATCTGCAATAAATTCTCAAAATCGCTCACCAGCTTGGCCTGTTGGCCAATGTTGATTATCGGGTAGTTATAATCCAAGCGTATGTTTTCTATGAATCTTTTTCCAAGTGGGCCTTCGAAGTGAACCCAGTAGATACTCCAGGGGGTGCGTTTATCCGCTACATATTCATGGGCAAGCCCTCTTGGCAGAATCACCAGATCGCCTGTCTGAATCTGGAGTTTGCGAGTGGACGGTTTTGCCAGGGTCAGATGACCTAGTCCTGCGGTGCAGTAGATCAGCAGGAAGTCATCGTGGACTGCCCTCTTCATATGATGACCTTTGGCCTCCACGTAGTGCCCGGCGCCAAACAGATACAGATCGCGGGTAAGTAGGTCGCGTCGTTGTTGTTCCACCAAAGGTTTTGGAACCACAAAGCGGCAGCTGTTGGGGGGGAGGGGCCAGCTGGATGGTTTGCTCATAGGAGGATCTCAGGAGGAAATGCTTTTAGTGGTAAGACCTTGGTCTAAAAATGACAATATAGTCCAGTATTACGTTAATTTAATCAATCCCTGAGGGCCGTTTACTGTGTTTAAATCGATCATAAGATGTACATATAAGCACAACAGCTTGGTTTTGATACGGTGTTGATGCAAACACGCTAACCAATAAAAAACGATAAATAGAACTAGTCACAACAGTGACAACGGTAGAGCTGAAGGTGAACCCATGACAAAACAAGTCCCGCTGTTTATTGAAGGCAGCTTCCAGCAGAGCGAATCCGCTAACCTGATCCCGGTAACTAATCCGGCGACTCAGGAAGTGATTGCTCAGGTGCCTTGCACCACTGATGCTGAGATGGAGCGCGCCATTGCCAGCGCCAAGACCGCTTTTGAAACTTGGAAGGAGACTCCTGTCTCTGAACGCGCCCGTCTGATGCTTCGTTATCAGGACCTGCTGAAAAAGCACCACGACGAAATCGCTACCATTCTGGCTGAAGAGACCGGTAAGACCTTCGAAGACGCCAAAGGTGATGTATGGCGCGGTATCGAAGTTGTTGAACATGCCTGTAACATTCCAAGCCTGATCATGGGTGAGACTGTAGAGAATATCGCTCGTAAAATCGATAGCTACAGCTACACTCAGCCGCTGGGTGTGTGCGTTGGAATCACGCCGTTTAACTTCCCTGCAATGATCCCGCTGTGGATGTTCCCGCTGGCGATCGCTTGCGGTAATACTTTTATCCTCAAGCCATCTGAGCAGGATCCTAACACTCCGACTCGCCTGACCGAGTTGTTGGTAGAAGCCGGTGTTCCAGAAGGTGTTCTGCAGGTGGTTCACGGTGGTAAGGAGCAGGTTGATAAGTTGCTGACTCACCCTGACACTCAGGCCATCTCTTTTGTTGGTTCCGTTGCGGTTGGCGAACATATCTACCGTACCGGTACCGACCATATGAAGCGCGTACAAGCTTTTGCTGGTGCTAAGAACCACATGGTTATCATGCCTGATGCCCAGAAAAATCAGGTTGTGAACAACATTGTTGGTGCCTCTGTAGGTGCTGCCGGTCAACGCTGTATGGCGATCTCCGTGGCCGTTTTCGTTGGCGAAACCAAAGAATGGATCCCAGAAGTTCGTGATGCGCTGGCCAAGGTTCGCCCTGGCAAGTGGGATGATCCAGAAGCCGGTTACGGCCCACTGATCAGCCCTCAGGCTAAGCAGCGCGTATTGGACTACATTCAGCAAGGTAAAGACCAAGGCGCCGAGTGTATCCTTGACGGTACTGAGTGTGTGGTTGAAGGTTGCCCTGATGGTAACTGGGTTGGTCCTACCATGTTCCGCGGTGTTAACACCGATATGAGCATCTACACCGATGAGATCTTTGGCCCTGTCCTGATCGCCATCGAAGTGGATACGCTGGAAGAGGCGATCCAGATGATCAACGACAACCCTTACGGAAATGGCACCTCACTGTTCACCGCTTCCGGTGCGGCAGCTCGTAAGTACCAGCACGAAATTCAGGTTGGTCAGGTGGGTATCAACGTACCGATTCCAGTGCCTTTGCCTTTCTTCTCTTTCACTGGCTGGCGCAAGTCGTTCTACGGCGATCAACACGCCTACGGTAAGCAAGCGGTTCGTTTCTACACAGAAACCAAGACCGTTACTGCTCGCTGGTTCGAGGATGATATCCAGACCGGTCCAAACATGACCATCGCGCTGAAGTAATAGTTAACGGGGTAGGTGGTTTTTATCACCGGCCCCAACTTTTAATGTTCGCGGGTGCTGTCAAAATCAGCAGAAAGGTTTTTAGAGCTTCCTTGGACACCGCTCCCAATACGGTTTAAAGCAGTAGCAGTATTCAGAAGGTGCGGTAACAACAAACATAAACGAATACACGAGCAGGCTTATGGATTTTAACTTGACCGAAGACCAGGTGGCGTTTGCGGATGCTGCCCGTGCCTTCTCCGAGCAGGAGCTGGCCCCTAACGCCGCCCAATGGGATGCCGAACAGATTTTCCCTAAAGAGGTGATTCAAAAAGCCGGTGAGCTGGGTTTCTGTGGCATCTACACGCCAGAAGAAGCGGGTGGTATGGGACTGTCCCGTACTGACGCCAGTATAATCTTCGAGCAGCTTTCTATGGGCTGCACCTCTACCACAGCTTTTATCACTATCCACAATATGGCTACCTGGATGATCGGTGAATTCGGTAATGCCGAGACTATCGAGCACTGGTGTCCTTCGCTGATTGCCGGTGAGCAATTAGCGTCCTATTGTCTGACCGAGCCTAACGCCGGATCTGATGCTGCATCTCTGAAAACCACCGCCAAGCGCGATGGTGATGACTACCTGCTAAACGGCAGTAAGATCTTTATCTCCGGCGCTGGTGATACCGAGGTCCTAGTTGTGATGGCTCGTACGGGTGCAGAAGGCCCCAGCGGCATTTCTGCCTTCGCCGTGGATGCCAAATTAGACGGCATTAACTATGGCCGTAAAGAGGAGAAGATGGGCTGGAACAGCCAACCCACGCGCATGATCACCTTTGATAACGTCCGTATTCCTGCCTCTGCCATGTTGGGTGGCGATGGTGACGGTTTCAAGATTGCCATGAAAGGCCTGGACGGTGGACGTATCAATATCGCCACCTGTTCACTGGGAACC
This sequence comes from Motiliproteus sp., assembly GCA_026196225.1. Classification (GTDB taxonomy): domain Bacteria; phylum Pseudomonadota; class Gammaproteobacteria; order Pseudomonadales; family Balneatricaceae; genus Motiliproteus. Next base: position 99,934 of record JAPHRD010000020.1, on the reverse strand, counting down.
GCCCAGCAGGCATTGAATGCAGCAGCGGCTTACATGCAGGAACGCAAGCAGTTTGGCAAACAGCTGGCTCAGTTCCAGGGTTTGCAGTTTAAGTTAGCGGATATGGCTACTGAACTGGTTGCTGCCCGTCAGATGATCCGTCTGGCCGCCTTCAAACTGGATAACAATGATCTGGATAAAACCACCTACTGTGCAATGGCCAAACGCTTCGCCACCGATGTGGGTTATCAGGTTTGTGATGCCGCCCTGCAGATTTTTGGTGGCAACGGCTATATCAAAGAGTACCCCATGGAGCGTTATGTACGGGATACCCGGGTGCACCAGATCTTGGAAGGCACCAACGAAATTATGCGCGTTATTATCGCCCGCAGGCTGTTAACCGATGGTGCAGGTGAAGTGCTTTAAGACGTACCTTAAGAAGTGAATTAAGAGCTGCTTTAAACGGCGATTAGAAAGGCTTTAAAAACCGAATTTGCAGAGGCTTCTCACAGCGACAACCGGGAAGCGAACGAACGATCACAGGAGAACAACAATCATGTCCGTGCAATCTACAAGCGACAAGTTGAAACTGGAAAAACGTGGCCACGTAGCCCTGGTGACTATGTCCAACCCGCCAGCCAATACCTGGACCGAAGAGAGCTTGAAAGCTCTGAAACAGCTGGTTTTGGATCTTAACGAAGATCGCGATATATACAGTTTGGTACTGACCGGAGAAGGCGAAAAGTTCTTCTCTGCCGGTGCAGATCTGAACCTGTTCGCTGAAGGTGATATGGGTGTGGCTCGTAATATGTCCCGCTACTTCGGCGAAGCATTTGAAACACTGAGTCAGTTCCGTGGCGTGTCTATCGCTGCGATGAACGGTTTTGCCATGGGTGGTGGTCTGGAAGTGGCTCTGGCCTGTGATATTCGTGTTGCTGAAGAGCAGTGTTTGATGGCGCTTCCAGAAGCCAAAGTAGGTCTGCTGCCTTGCGCAGGTGGTACCCAGAATCTGCCTCTGCTGGTGGGCGAAGGCTGGGCCAAGCGAATGATTCTTTGTGGAGAGCGTGTCGATGCAGCTAAAGCGCTTGAGATCGGTTTGGTAGAAGAAGTGGTTGCCCAGGGAACAGCGCTGGAGCAGGCCATGACTCTTGCCAACAAGGTTGCGGAGCAAAGCCCGGTGGCTGTTGCATCCTGTAAGCAGCTGATCCAGATGGGTCGCACTGGTCCTATCTCCCAGGCACTTTCTCCTGAGCGTGAACTGTTCGCCGACCTGTTCCACACCGAAGATCAGAAAGAGGGTGTGCAGGCGTTTCTTGAGAAGCGTAAGGCTAGCTGGAAAAACCGCTAAGGGAACAGGGAATCAGATTGATGAGTGCAATTATCTTTACCGAACATGCCGCCAATAATGGCAAGAAGATCATTCAGGCGACGCTGAACTCTGAGAAGAGCCTCAATGCGCTGACACTGGAGATGATCGAGATCCTGGCTCCAAAGATGAAGGAGTGGGAAACCGACGATTCTGTGGCGGCCATCGTTTTGGATGGAGCTGGCGACAAAGCATTCTGTGCCGGCGGTGATATTCGTAATCTCTATATGGGAATGACCGGCGATGGCGAAGCGGGCTTCTGCGAGAAGTTCTTCACCGAGGAATACCAACTCGACTACGCCATCCACTGTTTCAAAAAGCCCTTTATCTGCTGGGGTAACGGCATCGTTATGGGTGGCGGACTGGGCTTGATGTCAGGCGCCAACTACCGAGTGGTTACCGAATCTTCCCGTATCGCCATGCCTGAAGTAAGCATTGGTCTTTATCCTGATGTCGGTGGAACCTGGTTCCTGAATCGCATGCCCGGTCGCGTCGGCCTGTTCCTGGGTCTGACTGCCAGCGCACTGAATGCAGCCGATGCTCGCTATGTGGGCCTGGGTGATCGCTTTGTTAAGCATGAAAAGAAAGCGCTGATGATCGAACTGCTGCGGGGCTGTCAATGGGGTGAAAACCTGGAAGGTCTGCATCACGGCGTCAACACTGTATTGCGCCAGCTGGAGCAGGAATCCATCGAGGATCTGCCAGAATCACAGGTGATTGCTCATTTTGATCAGATCAACAGCCTGATGGATCACTACGAACTGAAGGATATCGTTGCCACCATTCTTGAGCTGGAGACCGATGACCGTTGGTTGCAGAAAGCTCAAGCGGCAGTGAAGGGCGGAAGCCCAGCGGCTATGGCAATGATCTTCCAGCAACTTAAGCGTGGTCGTCACTTGTCTCTGAAGGAGGTGTTTATCTCCGAATGGGATCTGTCCGTCAACTGTACCCGTGCCGGCGAATTTGCCGAGGGCGTACGTGCATTGCTGATCGACAAGTGTGGCAATCCTGACTGGCGCTTCAAGTCTCTGGAGGAGGTCGACCAGAACTGGGTAGACCAGCTATTTGTCGCCGCTTCCAAGGATCAAGCCAATCCTTTGGCAGATATGTGACCAGAAGAACAGTTAACTGACGAAATTCGTCAGAGCGTTAACAATAGATCAGAAAAACAGAACAAAAACCAGAATACAAAAACAGGTGAACATCATGGCAAAAGTAGCATTTGTAGGTTTAGGAAATATGGGTGGCCCAATGGCTGCCAATCTAGTCAAGGCGGGTCACGATGTTGCTGTATTTGATCTTTCTCCAGCTGCTGTAGAGCATGCGGTAGAGGACGGCGCTCACTCAGCTTCAAGCGCAATCGAAGTGGTTGAAGGTGCCGAAGTGCTGATCACCATGCTGCCTGCCGGTATGCATGTAAAAAGTGTGCTGGTGACAGGCGATGCGCTGATGGACAAGGTCAGCAAAGATTGTCTGCTGATCGATAGTTCAACCATCGATTCTGCCACTGCTAAAGAGATGGGCCAAGAAGCGGCTGATCGTGGCATTCGCTTTATCGATGCGCCGGTTTCCGGTGGTGTTGGTGGTGCGGTTGCTGGAACCCTGGCATTTATGGTGGGTGGTAGCGATGAGGCTTTTACCGCTGCCAAGCCTTTCCTGGAGTGTATGGGTAAGAACATCTTCCACGCCGGTGATAGTGGTGCGGGTCAGGTGGCCAAGGCCTGCAACAACATGCTGCTTTCAGTACTGATGGCCGGTACTGCTGAAGCGCTGAATATGGGCGTGAACAATGGTCTGGATCCGAAGGTTCTTTCCGAGATCATGTCCAAGAGTTCCGGTAACAACTGGTCTCTGCAGGTCTATAACCCGGTTCCTGGAGTGATGGAAGGCGTACCGGCCTCCAACGACTACCAGGGCGGCTTTATGGTGGATCTGATGTGCAAGGATTTGGGCCTGGCGATGGAAAACAGCCAGCAAACCCGTTCGCCGATCCCTATGGGTTCAGCAGCACGCTCGTTGTTTAACCTGCATCAGAGCAAGGGCAATGGTGGCTTGGACTTCTCCAGCATCTATCGCCTGTTCAACAAAAAAGAGTAACCAAAAAGAATAACAAAAAAGACTGATGACTTACCAAGGGGTGGGGCTTCCCATCCCTGTTTATCAGACCTGGCCTTACGTTTACGTAAGGTGAATTGAAAATTGCTGTTTTGACTAGAATAAAAAATGAGGACACTGTGATGGGATACCAGCAGGAGTACCAACAATCTCTGGCCGATAAAGAGGCTTTTTGGAAACAGCAGGCTGATCAGATCGCCTGGTTTAAAAAGCCCACCGAAATTCTAAAAGATGCTGATTATGGCACTCATCGTTGGTTTGCCGATGGCGAGCTAAACTCCTGCTATCTAGCAGTGGATCATCAAGTGGAAAGTGGTCGTGGTGATCAGGTTGCACTCTACTACGATTCCCCGGCCACCAATGTTAAGAAAGCGATCACCTTTAACGAGTTGTTGGACGATGTTCGTAATTTTGCCGGAGTACTCAAGGCGCAGGGTATTGAAAAGGGTGACCGTGTTGTTATCTATATGCCCATGGTGCCTGAAGCGGCTGTAGCGATGCTGGCCTGTGCTCGTTTGGGCGCGGTTCACTCAGTGGTATTCGGTGGTTTTGCCCCGAACGAACTGGCGATCCGAATCAACGATGCGGCTCCAAAACTGGTGATCACTGCCTCCTGCGGTATCGAATTCGACAAAGTGATCGAGTACAAACCGTTAGTAGACCAAGCTTTCGAATTGGCTGCACACAAGCCAGAGCGTTGCATTGTACTACAGCGCCCGATGGTCACGGCTGAACTACAGACAGGTCGCGATCTAGACTGGCATCAGGCCCACGAAGGAGTTGAGCCAGCGGAGTGCGTGCCGGTTCTCTCAACAGATCCTCTTTACATTCTCTACACCTCCGGTACCACCGGTTTGCCCAAGGGTATCGTCCGTGACAATGGTAGCCACGCCGTGGCGCTAATGTATGCCCTTAGAAATATCTACGGCATGAATGCTGGCGATGTCTGGTGGGGGGCTTCCGATATCGGATGGGTGGTTGGCCACTCCTTTATTGTCTACGGCCCATTAATGGGCGGTTGCAGCGCAATCTTCTACGAAGGAAAACCTGTTCGTAGCCCGGATGCTGGTGCTTTTTGGCGGGTTATCGATGAGTACGGCGTGAATTCCATGTTTGCAGCGCCCACCGCTTTCCGAGCGATCCGTAAAGAGGATCCGGAAGGGGCGCTGAGTAAAGATTATGACCTATCCAGCCTGCGTTGGTTGTTTGTTGCCGGCGAGAAACTGGATTCCTCCACCTACAGCTGGCTAGACGGTTTGTTAGGTGTGCCGGTGATCGATCACTGGTGGCAGACTGAAACCGGCTGGCCGATGACGGCACCATTGATGGGTGTTGAGCCAGTAGCAACCCGTCTGGGATCTACCTGTGTGCCGGTCCCTGGTTACGATATTCAGGTAGTGGACGCCGAAGGTAGTGAGCTTGAAGCGGGTGAACACGGCAATATCGTTGCCCGCCTGCCTATGCCTCCCGGTGTGGCCCAGACCATCTGGAACAACCCCGAGCGCTTCAAACAGTCTTATCTGACTGCCTTCCCCGGTTACTACCATACCGGTGATGGTGGCTTTATCGATGAAGATGGCTATGTCTATATCACCGGTCGTACCGATGATGTGATCAACGTATCTGGTCACCGTCTCAGTACCGGTGAGATGGAAGAAGTGATCGCCAAGAACAGTGCGGTGGCTGAATGTGCGGTGATTGCGGTTGCCGATTCCCTCAAGGGTCATGTCCCTGTGGGATTGGTGGTGTTGAAGCAGGGGGCAGAAGTAGAACCAGAGGATTTGCAAAAGCAGCTGGTTGATCTGGTCCGGGCCGAAGTCGGGCCACTGGCCTGTTTCCGCCAGGCGGTGGTGGTACAGCGCTTGCCGAAGACTCGCTCCGGTAAGATTCTGCGCGCCATTCTTCGCAAAATCGCCGATCAGGAGGAGTACAAGATGCCTTCTACCATCGACGACGAATCTATCCTGCCGGAGATTACCGACACCATCGCCGGCGCCAAAGTAGGCGGCTTTGCCTGAAGTTCAACCTGCCCGCGATCTTAAAGGGTCGCGGGCGCAGTATTCCGAGTAGTTACCATGCAAGTAAAAGACAATGTATTTGCCATCACCGGTGGTGGTCAGGGCTTAGGCCGTGCTATGGCGCTGGATCTGGCGGCATCGGGTGCCAAGCTGGCACTGATCGATCTGAGTGAAGCGAAATTGAATGAGACCGCTGAAGCCTGCCGTGAGGCCGGTGGAGAAGCTCGCGGTTACGTCTGTAACGTTACCGAAGAGAGTTCAGTTGAAAGCACTTTCCTGCAGATCAAGCGGGATTTTGGCGAGCTCAACGGTTTGATCAACAATGCCGGTCTGATGCGCGACGGCATGCTGATCAAAGTGAAAGATGGCGAGTTGGTGGACAAGATGTCCCAGCAGCAGTGGCAATCGGTGATCGATGTGAATCTGACTGGTACCTTCCTCTGCGGACGTGAAGCGGCATCCATTATGGCAACTCAGCCCCAGACTAAAGAGAAGGGCGGGGTAATTATCAATATCTCCAGCGTTTCCCGTGCCGGCAATATGGGCCAGACCAACTATTCCTCTACCAAAGCTGGTGTCGCCACCATGGTAGTGAGCTGGGCAGGCGAATTAGCTCGCCACGGTATTCGTGTGGGCGGTATTGCGCCAGGGGTGATCGCTACCGATATGACCGCTCAGATGAAGCCTGAGGCGGTGGAGCGGATGCTCAAGGCCGTGCCGTTACGCCGCCTGGGTGAACAGAGTGAGTTGGCTCACAGCGCCCGCTATATTATCGAGAATGATTTCTTTACCGGCCGTATTCTGGAGATCGACGGCGGTATTAGAATCTAGGCGATTTGGTTTAACTTGAATTTTGACCTAAACAGTTCCGCACCAAAAAAAGGGCGGCGCACTGGCTGCAGGATGTGGTCAGTGTGCTTTGCTCTGATGGTGGATCTCTTTTGATTTTCGCTGCTTAAGAAATTCGATCAGATATTTGTCGGATGATCTTTCGTGGTGTTTTATCCAGATTCCGATATAGACCATCAGAAACACCATGCGACTGTTCTCGTGCTGCTCTGGCATATGTTGAAGGCGCTTGATCTGTTCGATAAATAGGTCGTGCTCGGTGATATGCTGATCTCTCGCCGGGTAGTCGTACTCCTGCATTAGCTTCTCTTCCAGCTTGAAATTTTCCAATGCCAGATCAGTCAGCTGATCAAACAGCTTGCGAAGTTTAAATACGGTAACCTCTGACGAGAATAGCTTGGCCATCTGCTGACAGATCTCGATCATCCCCGAATGTTGATCATCCAACTCCTGGATGCCGGTAACCTGGCCGGGTATCAGGTGATTTTCGTATTCGTCGATCAGCTGCTGGATATTGCCCAGAAACAGGTTCTGATGCTGTTTGTTTTCGTAGGCCAGAAAGGCTTCGTCGATATGTTTGCGCAGCTCATCGTCTTTCCAGGGTTTTAGCAGGAAGCGATAAATGTCGCCTTCGTTAACAGCTGAGGTGATGGCATCAATTTCCGCGTGGCCACTCAGTACGATACGCACCGTGTCGGGGTAAAGCTGACGAACGCGAATAAGAAATTCACTACCGGTCATGGTGGGCATTCGTTGGTCAGTGATCACCACACCAACATGATAACCAGCCAGAATCTCCAAGGCTTCGTAGGGATCCTGGGCTGTGATTACCCGATAATTTTCTTTACGAAGCGCTCGTTTCAGGGCGCTGAGGACCGGAGCCTCATCATCCAGTATCAGCAGGGTCCGGCGATTGTCGAGATGATCGGAGATCTCTTTCAATGGATGATGGCGGTTGGAATCTAGCAATTCCTTAAAGTCATTAGCAGGTACAGGCGGGCTGTAGAAGAACCCCTGGAAATGATCGCAATTGTGTTGCAGTAGGTAAGAGAGTTGGGTTTCGTTTTCGACCCCTTCCGCGATGACCTGGCAGTGCAGGAAATGGCTCATGGAAATGATGCTACGGGTGATCAGGGTGTTCTCAGTATCGGTAATCAGTCGACTGATAAACTCCTTGTCGATTTTAACCCGATCGATGGGGAATCGACTCAGGTAACTGAGGCTGGAGTAGCCCGTGCCGAAATCGTCTACGGCGATGGCGATGCCCATCAGTTTTAAGCGTTTAAGCAGCACTAGTGTGGATTCCGGGTCCTCAATCAGAGCGCCTTCGGTTAGTTCCAGTTCCAGATAGCTGGAATCCAGCTCGTTCTCTTCCAGGCAGTTTTCAATGGTTTCCAGCAGATTCCTATCGCCAAATTGCCGTGGGGATAGATTGACCGAAACCGGGAAGCGGGCACTGGTGTATTGGTGCCACTGTTTGACTTGCTGGCAGGCTTGCTGAAGCACCCAGTGACCGATCGGGATAATCAGGCCTGACTCCTCTGCCAGGGGAATAAACTGGTCCGGTGAGATCATTCCCAGCTTGCTGTGTTTCCACCGTAGCAGTGCTTCGGCCCCTGAAATTCTGCCGGTATTGAAGCTGATCTGTGGTTGGTAGTAGACCTCAAGTTCATTCAGTTCGATGGCACGACGAAGATGAGACAGCAACTCCATCTCTTTTAACGCATCGAGGGTCATCGACTCTTGATAATGGACGTAGCGGTTACGGCCTTGTTTTTTTGCCTCGAACATCGCCGCGTCTGCATTTTTGATCAGGGTAGCAGGTGTCTCGCCGTGCTGGGGATAGAAGCTGATGCCGATACTGCCGCTGATATCGAACGACAGATCGTTGATGTAAAAGGGCTCGTTCATGGTGTCCAGCAGCGCTGTAGCCAGTTTTTCTACTTTTTCGGTATTGGCATCCTGGACCACGATAACAAATTCATCACCGCCGTGACGGCTTAGTAGGCAGTTTTCATTCAGGCAATCCACCAGTCGCTCAGCCACCTGACACAGCACTTTATCCCCGCAGGGATGACCGTAGCTGTCATTGATATATTTGAACTGGTCCAGATCCAAAAACAGCACAGAAAAAGGGTGTTGTTGTTGGTCAGATATTTGTAGGCAGTGGTTGAGATGACTTTCTAGCATTAGCCGGTTGGGAAGGCGGGTAAGGGGATCATGGTGGGCCAGAAAGGCGAGCTTGTCTTCCGATTCCTTGATGCGGCTGATATCGGAGAATGTGGCTACATAGTGGGTGATGTTGCCCTGCTCGTTACGCACGGCAGAGATGGTCATCCACTCTGGATAGATCTCGCCGTTTTTACGACGGTTCGAGATCTCCCCTTGCCAGCGACCATCTCTAACCAGGCTGTCCCACATGGTTTTGTAGAAGGCGTTGTCCTGGCGGCCAGAGCTGAGAATATTGGGGTTTCGGCCGAGGACTTCATGTTCCTGGTAACCGGTGATCTCAGTAAAGGCTGGATTTACCGCCACAATCGCCGGCGTCATATCGGCAATAATAATGCCTTCGGTGGCACCGTCGAACACCTTGGCAGATTGGCGCATGCGTTGCTGGGCGTCGTAGCGCTCAGTGATATCCTGAACCGTGCCTAGCAGGTTTTTCAGTTTGCCCTGTTCGTCGCGGTTTATCTTGATCTCTGAACGTACTCGCTGGAAACGTTCATTCTCAGCGATGACTCTGAACTCTACGGCGCGGACTTCATTCCCCTGCAGGGCATTTTCGATCCGCTGTTCAACATTGTCTCTGTCGTCGGGGTGGATGCGCTTCAGCATCTCCTCCAGGGTATGTTGCGTATTTTTACTGCCCAGATGAAATATCTGATGAGTCTGTTCGGACCAGATCAGGTTGCGATCAGGAAGCTCCAGTATCCAGTAGCCGATCCCGGCAATGCGCTCCGCCTCTTTCATATACTGCTGGGATTTGATCAGTTCTTCGGTGGCCTGTTTGCGATAATTGATATCTTCCATCACCACCATAAAATAGTGTGGCTCACGGTTGGGCTTGCGCACCAGTGTGGTGGTGAGATAGACCCAGACATCGCTGCCATTATTTTTTTGAAGACTTTTCTCGATTGCGATCTGCTCTTTTTGATCGGCGAGAAGATCGGCAAAGCTTTCCATCAACTGACTGCCATCATCACCACAAGGGTTGAATGGCATCTCCCTAACCTGGATCTCCGTTGCCCCCAATATTTTGCAGAATTGGCTGTTGATACGAATAAACCGGCCATCCAAATCCAGATGGGCAATACCAACGGTGGCTTGCTCAAAGGTGGTTTTGAAGAGGATATTGCGACGTTTTAGGGCCGCTCGGTAGCGTAGAGATAAAAATACGATCGAAAGTATCAGAGCCGCCGACAGGGCAGAAGCTAGGCGAATCGGCATCAGGCTGGAGGTCAGTTGTTTGCTGATCTCTTCACGGCTGATCTCGGCACTGATTCCTAAGCCCATTTCTGCATCCCAGAACCAAGTGCCGATCACTTGATCGCCAAGATAGTTGTGGTAGTGATTGAGAGCTACGGGTGCTTGAGGGGCATCGCCACCGGAGTCTTGGTTCCAGAAAGGGTGGCCTTTATCCAACCGGGTGGTGCTGTCAGATTGAAAACGCGGAGTGGAGATTAGCACACCGGTTTTGTTAAAAGCGTAAGTTTCACCGCTTTGGCCTGGACGACCCTGACGGAGAATATTGGCAAAGGTGATCTCTGGATTTATTCGCAAAGCGAAGGCAGCAATGACTTTACCCTCAACGATCATCGGGGTAGCAACAAACTGGGTAATCTGCTCGACGCTGCTTTGTCGTAAATAGACATCGCTGGTGAGCGGGTGACTGATCAGGGTTTCGCCTTGTAGTACCCGATTGATGATACTGGGGCGGGTCGCTAGCAGGTTGCGGGTACCGACATTCTCATCCCGCATGGAAGCGATGCTGATGTAGTCAGCGTCGATAATAAAGAAACCTTCGTAGCGGTCGCTGTTGCGAATAAAACTAAGTGTATCGCGTAACTTGGTAAGCAGTTTTGTACGGCGTTCGGTTTCACCGGAAGGAGGAAGAGCCAGCAATTCCTCGGTCGACTCCACGACACTCGGCATCGCGGCCCAGATTTTGGCTTTTAGGTAACTCTCTTCTTTCCACTGGTGTAGCGACTGATGGCTGGTGGACAAGACAGTGGTTAGCAGCCGTTCCACATCCTGATCATGGTGGCTGCGGGTGTGGCGCTCTAACAGGTAGGTGCCCGCCATCAGCAATGCCAATCCAACGATGGCAATCGCAGTAATGGAACGTTCACTATTGAGCATGGCATCGTCTCGGCGATACAGCTAAGAATGTGCGGATGAAGAGTGGAGAATCCTTTTAAAAAGACTTCTTGCTGCAATGGTAATTTTTGGCTCGGTTAGGGACGTCGTTGTCCCTATTGAAAACTATAGTAAATATCTAACATAAATACTCGGTTATCTATTAAAATTCTTTATAAAATTTATAGTTAGCTGGTTTTTACTGTTTTAAGAGCAGTAATTGATCAATGTCGCATAATTGCCAAAAGTGGGTTAGTTGATTTATGAAATACGTGGGTGCCCATGTCAGTGCGGCGGGTGGTGTTGAGAATGCTCCGTTAAACGCCAAAGCGATCGGCGCCCGAGCTTTTGCGCTGTTTACCAAAAATCAGCGGCGTTGGCAGGCCAAGCCTTTGACCGAAGCCAGCATTGAGGCGTTTAAGCACAGCTGCCAAGAGCTAGGTTATAGCCCTGACCAGATCCTGCCCCACGACTCCTACCTGATCAATCTAGCTCACCCGGACCCCGATGCGCTGGAGAAATCACGGGTGGCTTTTATTGATGAGATGGAGCGTTGCCAGCAACTGGGGTTGAAACTGCTGAATTTTCATCCCGGTAGTCATCTTAAACAGATCCCAGAGGATCAAGCACTGAAGCGGGTGGCCGAATCGATCAATATCGCCCTGGATCGCACCGACGGGGTGGTGGCTGTGATCGAAAACACCGCTGGTCAAGGTACTAATCTTGGATTTAGTTTTGAGCATCTGGCAGCCATCATCGACGGCATTGAAGATAAGCGGCGTGTAGGTGTCTGTCTGGATACCTGTCATGCTTTTGTGGCCGGTTATGATCTTCGCAGCGTTGAAAGCTGTGAGCAGACCTTCGCCGATTTTCAGCGCATAGTGGGTTTTAATTATCTGCGTGGTATGCACCTGAATGATGCCAAAGTGGAGTTTGGTACTCGAGTCGATCGCCACCAGAGTCTAGGCAAAGGCTTTATCGGTCTGGAATGTTTCCGCTATATTATGCGGGATGAGCGTTTCGACGGTATTCCGATGGTGCTGGAAACAATCGACGATACTATCTGGGCCGATGAAATCGAGCTGCTCTATCAATTTCAGGCGGGCTAAGCCCTTTGCTTTGCCTGGTCAGACTGCTCCCGCTACAGCGTCCTCTCTCCTCTCTCTAAAAGCTCTATTTAGACTATCAAGATGATCTAAATTATCAATAAATGATATATCTACCTACTTGATTTTTATCAATCTGTTTCTATACCTGTTAGACGATAGTGTAAAAATTAGATCGGCTAGTGTCTGTTGCTGCCGGTTGTCAGTAGCGCCCGTACCCGGGGTATCGTAGTTTGGTACGTAGATAATGAGTTCCGCTTTTAACCCGTCAAGACGACAACTTTTTCGCGGCGATGTTGGCGTTCGCCGATTGCCCCTGCGCCCTCCCTGGTCCGTTGAAGAGGACTTGTTCACTCAAGACTGCAGCCGCTGTCACGAATGCATCAAAGCCTGTCCAGAAAATATTCTAGAAGCGGGTTCTGGCGGTTTCCCGGAAGTTAATTTCCAGCAGGGCGAATGCTCTTTCTGTACCGATTGTGCTGCGGTGTGTGAAGCACCGGTGTTTCGTTCAGTTCAGGAGCGCCCCTGGTCGCAATTAGCCACCATCAGTGAGAGCTGTATTACTCACAAGCAGGTGGTATGCCGTAGTTGTGGGGAGAATTGTGAACCGGAGGCGATCCAGTTCAAGTTAACTGCCGGACAGGTAGCGGTCCCTACCATCGATATCGATCTGTGCACCGGATGTGGTGCCTGTTTAGCGGTCTGCCCAGTGCAGGCCGTTTCAATTTCTGTCAGTACAGAGGAGAGTAAATCTTGAGTCATGATCAAGATAATTCCGTAGATCAACAGCCGGAATCTTTCGATATTTCCGGCCTGGTGGTGCGGACTCAACCCGAAAAAGCGCATCAAGTAGCTGAACAGCTTGAGCTACTCAAAGGGGTTGAGGTTCACGCTATCGGAGAAGAGGGCAATTTAGTGGTAACCATCGAAGAGCTGGATGGCGAAAAAATGGCTGTCGATACCATTACCAAAATTACCAACGTACCAGGGGTTATATCCACATCGCTGATCTATCACCACAGCGAAGATGAAGAACAATCTCAGGAGACTCAGGAGAAGTTACAATGAAACTAACACGTCGAGACTTTGTAAAAAGCAATGCAATTGCAGCGACCGCAGCAGCTGCAGGTGTCGCTACTCCTGTTCAGGCCACCAATATGTTGGCCCGCTCAAGCGACACCGAAATTCGATGGGACAAAGCGCCTTGTCGCTTCTGTGGTACCGGTTGTAGTGTCTTGGTCGGTACCCAGCAGGGCCGGGTAGTTGCGACTCAGGGTGACCCCGATGCCCCGGTCAACAAAGGCCTGAACTGCATCAAGGGCTACTTCCTTTCCAAGATTATGTACGGTAAGGACCGTCTGACCCAGCCGTTGCTGCGGATGACCGATGGTGCTTACGACAAGAATGGTGAGTTTACCCCGGTCTCCTGGGACAAAGCATTCGATGTCATGGCTGCCAAATTCAAGCAGACCTTGAAAGAGAAAGGCCCCACAGCCGTTGGTATGTTCGGCTCCGGTCAGTGGACGGTCTGGGAAGGCTATGCCGCTGCCAAGCTCTACAAAGCGGGTTTCCGTTCCAACAATATCGATCCTAACGCCCGTCACTGTATGGCCTCTGCCGTAGGTGGATTTATGCGCACCTTCGGTATCGATGAGCCTATGGGCTGCTACGATGACCTCGAGCACGCAGATGCCTTTGTGCTCTGGGGTTCCAATATGGCGGAGATGCACCCTATTCTATGGTCTCGTCTGACCGACCGTCGACTTAGCGCGCCTCACGTTAAGGTAGCGGTGTTGTCTACCTTTAAACATCGTAGCTTTGAGCTGGCCGATAACGGCATGGTGTTCACGCCGCAGACCGATCTGGCGATTCTTAACTACATCGCCAACTACATCATCGAAAACGGTGCGGTTAACCAGGACTTTATCAACAAGCACGTCAACTTCCGTAAGGGTGTGACCGATATCGGTTACGGCCTGCGTCCAACCCATGAGTTGGAGAAGAAGGCCAAGAATCCAGGCAAAGGTGCATCCTCGCCGATCTCTTTCGAAGAGTTTGCCGAGTTTGTTAAGTCTTACACGGTGGAATATGCCGCTGAGCTGTCTGGCGTGCCTACTCACCAGCTGGAAGAGTTGGCGAAGATGTATGCCGATCCCAAGACCAAGGTAACCTCCTTCTGGACCATGGGCTTTAACCAGCATACCCGGGGTGTCTGGGCCAATAATCTGGTCTACAACATTCACTTGCTTACCGGCAAGATCTCCGAGCCTGGCAACAGCCCATTCTCCCTGACCGGACAACCCTCCGCCTGTGGTACGGCTCGTGAAGTGGGTACCTTTGCTCACCGTTTGCCTGCCGACATGGTGGTGAAGAAAAAGGAACACCGCGATTTTGCTGAGAAGAAGTGGCAGCTGCCTGAGGGGACTATTCCGGCCAAGCCTGGATACCATGCGGTGCTTCAGAACCGGATGTTGAAAGACGGCAAGCTCAACGCTTACTGGGTTCAGTGTAATAACAACGTCCAGGCCGCTCCCAATATGAATGAGGAGACGCTGCCTGGTTACCGTAACCCTGAAAACTTTATTGTGGTGTCCGATGCCTACCCAACGGTGACCTGCCAGGCTGCCGATCTGGTACTGCCCACCGCCATGTGGGTAGAGAAAGAGGGCGCTTACGGTAACGCTGAGCGTCGTACCCAGTTTTGGCGTCAACAGGTGGATGCTCCGGGTGAATCCCGCTCTGACCTTTGGCAGCTGGTTGAATTCTCCAAGCGCTTTAAGGTGGAAGAGGTTTGGCCTGAAGAGTTGCTGGCCAAGAAGCCTGAATATCGTGGCAAGACACTGTTCGATATCCTCTACGCCAACGGCAAGGTAGATAAGTATCCACTGCATGAGACCGATCGTGGATTTGATAACCAGGAAGCGAAAGACTTTGGTTTCTACATCCAGAAAGGTCTGTTCGAAGAGTACGCGGAATTTGGCCGTGGCAAGGCTCACGATCTGGCCGACTTTGACACTTACCACAATGCCCGTGGTTTGCGCTGGCCGGTGGTCGATGGTCAAGAGACCAAGTGGCGATTCCGTGAAGGCTACGATCCTTATGTTGAGAAGGGCAGTGAAGTCCAGTTCTACGGTAAGAAGGACAACAAAGCCAATATCTTTGCTCTGCCTTTTGAGCCTGCGGCAGAGTCTCCTGATGATGAATTTGATCTGTGGCTCTCCACCGGTCGGGTGCTTGAGCACTGGCACTCCGGTTCCATGACCCGTCGGGTACCAGAGCTCTACCGTGCGGTTCCCGATGCGGTGATGTATATCCATCCGGAAGATGCTAAAGAGCGTGGGCTGCGTCGTGGTGAAGAGGCTCGCGTTATTTCCCGTCGAGGCGAGATCAGTCTTCGCATAGAGACTCGTGGCCGTAACCGTCCGCCCAAAGGGTTGGTGTTCGTTCCCTGGTTCGATGCGGGCCGACTGATCAATAAGGTGACGCTGGATGCTACGGATCCGCTATCCAAAGAGACCGACTTTAAGAAATGTGCAGTCAAGGTTGTAAAAGCCTGATCGGAAACGGAGAGAGACCATGAAAAAGATAGGTTTAGCAGTAGCCCTTTTAGCGGCGTGCAGTAGCTTGGCTTGGGTGGCTCAGGCCGATACCGGAGGCATGAAGTCCTTGCGGGGTGCCAAGGCTCTGGATGAAGGAACCCGTGCCCCGGCCATGTACAAATTCAATAAGGATGAGGAGCCGATCAAGCGCAACTATGTGCAGCAGCCACCAGTGATTCCCCACACCATTCGCGGCTATCGAGTGGATCTTAACAGCAATAAATGTCTGTCCTGTCACAGTTGGGATAACTATAAGGAGTCCGGTGCCACCAAGGTGAGCCTGACTCACTTCAATACCCGTGGTGGCCATGCTCTGGCGGATATCTCACCGCGGCGCTATTTCTGCTTGCAATGCCACGTGCCGCAGGCGGTGACTGCGCCGTTGATCGAGAATGAGTACCAATCTTCCACAGAGATAGGTCGCTGATCAGCAGCCGACAGCGAAAAAGAACATCAAAAAATTAGCTGAATAAGGATGTAGTTATGGGAGATCAACCGAAGGGGCTGTTTGCTCGCTACTGGGCGATGCTGACAACGCCAGCGAAGACCGCTATGGGCGGAATTCTGGTCGGTGGATTTATCGCCGGTGTGGTTTTCTGGGGTGGTTTCAATACCGCCTTGGAAGTGACCAACACAGAGGAGTTCTGTATCAGTTGCCATGAGATGCGTGACAACGTCTATCAGGAGTTGAAAGAGACTATCCACTACTCAAACCGATCGGGTGTTCGGGCAACCTGCCCGGACTGTCACGTACCTAAGGAGTGGACTTACAAGATCATTCGTAAGATCCAGGCCAGCAAGGAGGTTTGGGGCAAGATCACCGGTATCGTCGATACCCCGGAGAAGTTTGACGCTCATCGACGTGAGATGGCCGATCGTGAATGGGCTCGGATGAAGGCTAACGACTCACGTGAATGTCGTAACTGCCACGACTTTCAGTCTATGGACTATAGTGAGCAGGGCCGCCGCTCCGTGAAACAGCACCAGGACGCTCTGGCTACCGGCCAGAAGACCTGTATCGATTGCCACAAAGGCATCGCTCATCAACTGCCCGATATGAAGGGTGTTGAAGGCTGGGATTAATCCTCCTGGATCAGGCCATGGTTGTGGTTACAATCATGGCTTGATTGTTTATTGTGCAGCTGCGTTAAAAACTGACAAATATTATTTTTTGCTATCGTTATCAAGCAGTTGTTTGTTTAATAAGGGTTTTCTTATTTATACCCGAGTGCAATGCTCGGTCTTAAAACCAAGTAAAAAAGTCGGTCATTAATCATAATCTTCCCTTGTTGTCTACCCTTTTTTCCATTTTTGATACGCATCAAGTTTTCTCTACTTTTATAGGTTCATAGTAGCCCTAATCGGAACAGGGATACTCTGGTGTATCCCCGATGGTCTCTGCGCTCTGGCTATATCAGAGTGCGGTGAATTAATGTGCTGAAAACCAGGTGCTCTTTACAGAGTGTGCCCGAATTTCAACACAGTGTAGGAAAAACGGTTCATGAGCAGCGGTTTTGATTCATCTAGGCGTCAGCTATTTCGCGGAGATATCCGTGTTCAGCGTCTGCCGACCAGACCTCCTTGGAGTGTCGACGAATCAAACTTCATTCAGGATTGCACTCGTTGTCATGAGTGCGTCAAAAGCTGCCCGGAAAACATTCTTGAAGTGGGCTCCGGCGGTTTCCCAGAAGTCAATTTCCAAAAAGGCGAATGCTCTTTCTGCAGCGATTGTGCGGCGGTCTGTGAGGCCCCGGTCTATCGCTCTGTGCAGGAATCCCCTTGGCAGCAAACAGCAAAAATTGGTGAAGCTTGCGTCACCCACAAACAGGTGGTGTGTCGTAGTTGCGGTGAAAACTGCGAACCTGAGGCGATCCAATTCAAACTGGTTGCAGGCCGCGTTGCGGTTCCGGAAATTGACCTCGATCTCTGCAATGGATGTGGTGCTTGCGTGGCGGTTTGTCCTACCCGGGCTGTAAAGGTTTCAACTGATGAATCGGAGGCAGTGCATTAATGCAAAAGCAGATTCAAGATAATTCGACCGACCAGGAGATATTCGATATCACTGGTCTGGTTGTCCGATCCCAACCTGAGAAGGCTCAGCAGGTTGCGGAACACCTCGATGCATTAAAGGGTGTGGAAGTTCATGCCATCGGCGATGAGGGCAACCTAGTCGTCACGATTGAAGAGATCGACGGTGAGAAGTATGCCGTTGATACCTTAACTCAGATTTCAAATGTTCCAGGCGTCATCTCGTCTTCGTTGATTTACCACCATAGCGAAGAGGAAACGCAATCTCAGGAGAAAATGCAATGAAGCTGACTAGACGAGACTTTGTTAAAAGCAATGCAGTCGCAGCAACGGCAGCAGCGGCAGGTGTTGCCGTTCCCGCCGCTCATGCGACCAATATGTTAGCCAAGTCAAGCGACAGCGAAATCCGTTGGGATAAAGCTGCTTGCCGTTTCTGTGGTACTGGTTGTAGCGTTCTGATCGGTACACAAAATGGTCGCGTGGTGGCTACACAGGGTGATCCAGATGCACCGGTCAACAAAGGCCTGAACTGTATCAAGGGTTATTTCCTATCCAAAATTATGTACGGTGAAGACCGTCTGACTACGCCACTACTGCGTATGACCGATGGTGCTTACGATAAGAACGGTGAGTTCACGCCGATCTCCTGGGACAAGGCGTTCGACATCATGGCCGCTAAGTTCAAGGAAGCACTGAAGAAGAAGGGACCTACCTCTGTGGGTATGTTCGGTTCCGGTCAGTGGACAGTGTGGGAAGGGTACGCCGCAGCCAAGCTATTTAAGGCGGGTTTCCGTTCCAACAACATCGATCCTAATGCCCGTCACTGTATGGCCTCCGCTGTAGGTGGCTTTATGCGTACCTTCGGTATCGATGAGCCGATGGGTTGCTACGATGACCTTGAGCACGCTGATGCCTTCGTACTTTGGGGCGCCAACATGGCTGAGATGCACCCCATTCTGTGGTCCCGTCTGACGGATCGCCGTTTGAGTGCACCGCACGTTCGGGTAGCCGTGCTGTCTACCTTTAAACACCGTAGCTTCGAGCTGGCCGATAATGGCATGGTGTTTACGCCTCAGACTGACCTGGTCATCCTTAACTACATCGCCAACTACATCATCCAGAATGGTGCAGTGAACGAGGATTTCGTAGCTAAGCACACCAACTTCCGTAAGGGTGTGACCGATATCGGTTACGGTCTGCGTCCTACCCATCCGCTGGAGATAAAAGCTAAGAACCCAGGCAGCAAAAAGTCTACACCAATGACTTTCGAAGAGTTTGCCGAGTTCGTTAAGCCTTACACTGTTGAGTACGCCGAAGAGATGTCTGGTGTTCCTGCTGAGCAGTTGGAAGAGATGGCTAAGCTGTACGCTGATCCAAACAAAAAGGTGGTTTCCTACTGGACTATGGGTGTTAACCAACATACCCGTGGTGTCTGGTGTAACAACCTGATCTACAACATCCACCTGCTCACCGGTAAGATCTCTGAGCCTGGTAACGGTCCGTTCTCTCTGACCGGTCAGCCTTCGGCTTGTGGTACCGCTCGTGAGGTTGGTACCTTTGCTCACCGTCTGCCTGCAGACATGGTGGTCATGAAGAAGCCTCACCGCGACTTTGCCGAGGAGAAGTGGCAGTTGCCTGAAGGCACTATTCCTGCCAAGCCTGGTTACCATGCTGTACTGCAGAACCGGATGCTGAAAGACGGCAAGCTAAACGTATACTGGGTACAGTGTACTAACAACGTTCAAGCCGCTCCAAACATGAACGAGGAAACGTTGCCGGGTTACCGTAACCCAGAGAACTTCATCATCGTTTCTGATCCTTATCCCACCGTAACTGCACAGGCTGCCGACTTGGTTCTGCCAACAGCCATGTGGGTAGAGAAAGAAGGTGCTTACGGTAACGCTGAGCGTCGTACACAGTTCTGGCGTCAGCAGGTAGATGCTCCTGGAGAGTCCCGCTCTGATATGTGGCAGGTGGTTGAGTTCTCTAAGCGCTTCAAGGTTGAAGATGTATGGCCTGAAGAGCTAATTGCCAAGAAGCCAGAGTATCGTGGCAAGACACTGTTCGACATCCTCTATGCCAATGGCAAAGTCGACAAGTACCCACTGAGCGAAATCGCTGAAGGTTTTGAAAACCAGGAATCCAAGGACTTTGGTTTCTACATCCAGAAAGGTCTGTTCGAAGAGTATGCAGAATTTGGTCGCGGCAAGGCCCACGATCTGGCGGACTTCGATACCTATCACAACGCTCGCGGTCTGCGCTGGCCTGTGGTGGATGGTCAGGAAACCAAGTGGCGTTTCCGTGAAGGCTATGACCCTTATGTAGAGAAGGGCAGCGAAGTTCAGTTCTACGGTAAGAAGGATAACAAGGCGATCATCTTCGCCCTGCCTTACGAGCCACCCGCGGAGTCTCCAGACAAAGAATATGATCTGTGGCTGTCCACCGGTCGTGTACTTGAGCACTGGCACTCCGGTTCCATGACCCGTCGTGTACCTGAGCTCTACCGTGCGGTTCCAGATGCGGTGATGTATATCCATCCGGAAGATGCCAAAGAGCGTGGTCTGCGTCGTGGTGAAGAGGCACGTGTCATCTCCCGTCGTGGCGAGATCAGCCTGCGGATTGAAACCCGTGGCCGTAACCGTCCACCGAAGGGCTTGGTGTTTGTGCCTTGGTTTGACGCAAGTCGCCTGATCAACAAAGTGACATTGGATGCAACTGATCCGCTATCCAAAGAGACCGACTTTAAGAAGTGTGCGGTCAAGGTCGTTAAGGCCTGATCAGGATAGCTTTAGGATCATAAGACTACAGAACGAGGGTATCGAAAATGAGTGGACGTGAGGCAAACAATCGGAAAAAGGAAGGGCGCAATCGTCGCCAGTTCCTGACCGATTCTGCCCGCGGCCTTTGTAGTATGGGGCTGATTGGTGTAGGACTCGGTATGTATGGTCGTCAGGCGCAATCTCATGCGCCGGAAGCGATCCGACCGCCGGGAGCTCTGCCCGAAAAAGAATTCCTTAGTGCTTGTCTGCGTTGCGGACTCTGCGTTGAGGACTGCCCCTACGATACTCTCAAGTTGGCGCAGTTAACCGATCCGGTTGCCAACGGCACTCCGTACTTTATCGCCCGGGATGTTCCATGCGAAATGTGTGATGACATCCCTTGTGTGGTGGCTTGTCCGAGTGGTGCTTTGGAAAAGTCCCTCGACAATATCGACGATGCCCGTATGGGCTTGGCGGTGTTGATCGACCGCGAGACCTGCCTCAATGTGCTGGGATTGCGGTGTGACGTCTGTTACCGCGTTTGTCCGCTAATTGAAGAAGCGATCACCCTGGAAATTGAGCGCAACACCCGTACTGGCGTGCATGCGAGCTTTATTCCTACGGTGCACTCCGATCACTGTACCGGTTGCGGTAAGTGTGAAGAGGCCTGCGTGCTGGAGGAGGCTGCCATCAAGGTGGTTCCCACCGCGCTCGCCAAAGGTTCGCTGGGCAAACACTATCGTTTGGGTTGGGAAGAGAAAGAAAAGGCTGGGCAATCGCTGATGCCGGATCTGATTAAACTCCCCACCCGCCGTCCGGAGAATAGCAAATGAGCTCGCGTAAATTGACCGCTGGCTCTGCTCATCTGGTGGGCCAGGAAGCGATAGAGGCCAAGGGCTATTGGCAGACCTACCGTCTGCTGATCCTTCGCCGTGTGGTACAGCTGTCGGTATTGGGACTGTTCCTATTGGGACCAGTGGCTGGGGTTTGGTTGTTGAAGGGGAACCTGACCTCCAGTCAGGTGCTGGAAACAGTACCGTTGTCCGATCCGTTCGTGTATCTGCAGACCTTGTTTGCCGGACACCCGGGAGAAACCACCATGCTGATCGGTACCGCGATCGTTGCGGTATTTTACCTGCTGGTTGGTGGACGCAGCTATTGCAGCTGGGTCTGTCCGATCAATCCGGTAACCGATGCGGCCGGCTGGTTAGGACGGCGACTGGGAATAGGCCGTAAGGTATCGATCTCCCGCAAGTTGCGTTACTGGATCTTGGCTCTGACCCTCATTCTACCTGCCGTTACCGGCATCGTAGTGTGGGAGCTGGTTAACCCGGTATCGCTACTGCACCGAGGCATTATCTTCGGGATGGGAATGGGTTGGTATCTGATCGCTGCGATCTTCCTGTTCGACCTGTTTGTTCTACCGAAAGGCTGGTGTGGCCATATCTGTCCGATGGGCGCGTTTTATAGCGTTGTCGGCAAATACAGCCCACTCAAGGTCAAGGCGTCTAACCGTGATGCCTGCAACGACTGCATGGATTGTTTTGCAGTCTGCCCTGAGCCCCAGGTGATCAAACCGGCGTTGAAAGGGAAGGACAAAGGCATCGGACCGGTGATTCTTTCGCCAAACTGCACTAACTGTGGTCGTTGTATAGATATTTGTTCTGTAAACGTATTCGAATTTGGCAGTCGCGTTGCCAATCAGATGGAGAATCAACCATGAAAAAATTTACAGTGGCGCTTACGCTGGTCATGGCTCTTGGCGGGATTTCTATGGCCACCCAGGCGGTAAGTGATACCGGCGGTATGAAGTCTTTGCGAGGTGCTAAGGCACTGGACGAAGGTACTCGTGCCCCGACCATGCATAAGTTCAATAAGGACGAGGAGCCGATGAAGCGTAGCTACGTTCAACAGCCTCCTGTGATCCCTCATAAGGTCCGTGGATACAAGGTGGATCTGAACAGCAACAAGTGCTTGTCCTGCCACAGCTGGGACAACTACAAAGAGTCTGGCGCCACTAAGGTTAGCCTGACTCACTTTAATACCCGTGATGGCCATGCCCTGGCGGATATTTCACCACGACGCTACTTCTGTATGCAGTGCCACGTGCCGCAGGCAGTAACCGAGCCGCTGGTTGAGAACACCTATAAGAACAGTGCTGAATAGCTAGTGATCTGTGGGTGAAAAGTAATTTACAGCTAAGGGCTTAGATTATGGGACAAGAATCGAAGGGGCTATTTGCCCGCTACTGGGGAATGCTGACAACCCCGGCCAAAGCGGCCATGGGCAGTATTCTAGTCGGCGGCTTTATCGCTGGTGTTTTATTCTGGGGTGGATTCAACACCGCCTTAGAAGTCACCAATACGGAGGAGTTCTGTATCAGTTGTCACGAAATGCGTGACAACGTGTATCAAGAGCTGAAAGAAACCATTCACTACTCAAACCGTTCTGGTGTTCGGGCAACTTGCCCGGACTGCCACGTACCCAAGGAGTGGACTTACAAGATCATTCGTAAGATCCAGGCCAGTAAAGAGGTATGGGGTAAAATCACCGGTATCGTTGATACCCCAGAGAAGTTTGATGCACACCGTCGTGAGATGGCAGACCGTGAATGGGCGCGAATGAAGGCTAATGACTCACGTGAATGCCGTAACTGTCACGATTTCCAGTCTATGGACTATAGTGAGCAGGGCCGCCGCTCCGTGAAACAGCACCAGGACGCTCTGGCTACTGGCCAGAAAACCTGCATCGACTGCCACAAAGGAATTGCGCACCAGTTACCTGATATGAAAGGTGTTGAAGGCTGGGATTAATTCCGACCCTCTACTGACGCCAATAAAAAAGGCCCTAAAGTAAATGCTTTAGGGCCTTTTTATATGTAACAGATTCGCTAGAAGACGGTGGGGTCGTCGTCCGAATCAGCCAGCTCTTCCTTGATATACCTCTCCACATAGTCAACTCCTGCACTGGAGGTCTTTAACAGCCACAGACAGATCAGGGCGCCAAACAGCACCGAAAACATCCAGGCTTCTGGAAAGATTGCCGCCATCAACAACGCAAAGGGCGCAATGATCATTAGCCCTGTCTTGCAGCGTTTTTTCATATTCTGCTGCAGCTCTCTGGCAGCGGTGCGGCTAGTCAGGCCCGCCTCCTTCAAAGATTCTCGAAGTGAGATGTAGTCACGCTCACGTCGTTTCTGCATACGTCCAAAAGGATCACTGATATTCATCTGGTTACTTCTATCGATGGTTTATTAGAGGATAGCCGCCATCATACCGCTTAGTCGGGATAATGTCTGTGGATAGCTATCAGACGGTAGTCCAATCGGATTGAAAGCAGTACCCAGCTATGCGATCGCAATACAACTATAGTGGATTGTTAGCGGCGATCGCTGTTCAGCTACTAGCAAACAAAAAGGGAGAATTGGCTTGGTTGTAGCCCTCACTTTGAAAAATCCGGAAATCGCTCTTTTATGGTCTACATTAGAAGCGTAGAGTAACGAGGCGTTTTGATACACGGAGAGTGGCATAATGGCTTTGAACGAAGGTAACTTGAATGCGTTGCCGGGGGATACTGGGTTCGTTGGCGGTAACCTGAATTTGCCCCATCTAAGGGAGCGGAACAATCGCTACAAAATCTTTTTTGGCTCACTTATCCTCGCAACTTCAGTGGCTTTGGCTATCACTTGGATAAGACCCGCGGTTTATCAGAGTATGGCGCTACTGCAGGTAAGCTATCAGCAGCAAAACCAGTCAGATTCAGACCCCTTTGAACTCGAACAGTTGATCGTACATCAGCAGCGTTTGAACAGCCGACGGATGATGTCAGAGTTAGCCAGCGCATTGGCGGAGAATACTGACATTAAAGTTAATTCAGATGAGTTGATGACAAGTCTTGATGTGCTGCCAATTACCGATAGTCGTTTACTTCAACTCAGTGCTTCTGGGGGAGATCCGGAACGTCTGGTGACCTATTTGAACTACTGGACTCAGCTCTATCTTTCCCAGTTCAATATCGTAAAAATAGAAGATAATCAAAGTGAAATTGAGGCTTTACAGCAACGCCTTTCATCCGTTGAGAACAAGGTGTTACAAAAGCGTAAAGATCTTGATCAATTCAAAACTAAACACAGTATTGTTTCCGCAGAGCGGGAGGAGAATCGCTCCCTGGCAAAAATTCAGGCACTTAATAAGGCTTTAGACAACACGCTGGAGGAACATGCCAAAGCAGCTGCATTGCTGGATTCACTTAAGACGGCTTTGGCTGCTGGGAAAGAAGTGGTCAGACCGGAAGATCAGGCCACCATTAGCAAGTTAAATCAGGATGTTGTTGCCCACCAGGAGGAGTACCGAAGCAAGGCGGAGATATTCACTCCAACCTATATGTCGATGGACCCGGATATGCGGGCATTGGGCAACAAAATCGTTGTACTTGAGGAAAAAATCACAACACTTAGGGATCGGAGCAGAACCCTCTATTTTGAAGATGCTGAACGAGATCTAGCGGCTGCTAGAAACCAAAAACGTCGACTCGAGCGTGAGCTTCGGGATCATCGTGCTGCGGCTCAAGCATTCAGTTCCAGCCTAGATCGTTTTAATGCCATGCGGAGTGAATTGGAGGAGCTGGAATCCAGTGCTCAGGCTCTTCGTAGCCGTTTGGTTGATGAGCAGGTCAACCAACCCTACGAAACAAAAGTAGAGCTGCTGGAACCTCCTTTCGTTGCCTCCCGCCCGATTCATCCCGATTATATTCAGGATTCGATCTACAGTGTTGCAGGTGGATTTGCTTTTGCGTGCCTTTCACTACTGATTTATGGCTTTCTTAATCCTAGACACCGTCCTGATATAGTTCTCAATGCACCAACCAATGCAACATCCAATGCACAGGAATTGCCCTACGTGCCTGGGCAAATATTACCTCCTGCTGAAAGCTATCGGCATACTATTGCCCACCAAACACCTAGATCATTCCCTAGTGAGCTCAAATGCCTTAGTTCGGACCAATGCGAGCAGCTACTAAATGCTGCAGATTCAAAAACACGTACTACCATCGCGTTGCTGTTAAGTGGCGTTGAAATTGGCGAGTTACTTGGCCTAAAGTCGGGAAATATCGTTAATGGCATCGACAAGCTTACCTTGATGCTGGATGAGCGCTCGTTGGTTTTAGCCCCGCGGGCCTCAGCAATTTTGGCAGAGCACTTGTCGATCGCGGATGAATCGGTGATATATCTGCTGGATAACGGGTCAGGTGAGGTGATGGATTTGAGTACTCTTGATCGTTACATTGCTGACGCAGCCCGTGCTGCTCAATTCCGTGATCCGGGCGGTGTTAGTGCCCAGCTTCTAGAACATACCTATCGATTATTTCTGATTAAACAGGGTATCTGTTTGGCGGAACTGGAACGATATGTGGGCCGTTTAACTGATGATGTGATTCAAAAATACCATAGCTACCAGACACTGTTCGATCAGGATTCCAACATCGATGTAGACCCCTTTTATCCTGCGTTAAAAACATAAAATTAGATCACTTAGCAGATTTATTATCCTGATTCGTTAGCGACGACATGAGCCGCAAAACCTGCTCCGGCTTCCGCATAGATATTAAAAACTGCGGTTGCTCCTGCTTCTCGCAGTGGTGCTTCTTCATCGGGGTAGCGTGCTATGGCGGCTATCCGTCCGGGGAAACGAACAGCATTTAACTGGTCCAGGGCAGATAGGTTGGCTGACTGACTGGGCAGCGCCAGAAGCACCAATTCAATATTGTGGTCTTTATCCAGGTTTTCCCAAAAGTCAGGGTCATTGGGCGCTCCGCGGATCACGTGGCGGCCCTCATTGAGGTGGTAATTGACCTTATCAGCATCGCTGTCGACGCCCAACACGGTATCGCCATATAACTCCCGCATCTTGTCGTAACAGCCCTTACCAACACGTCCCATGCCGAAGATCGCGATGGTCGCTTTTCGGGTATCGATCATCTGATCTTCCGGCAACCGCTGGCTGAGTTGATATTGGAGAAATGACAGTCGATATTTGCGGTAAAGCTTGTCACCCCGAGAAGTAAAAGGGGCGATGGCAATAAATGATAAGGAGAGTGCGATGGCCATAATCACCAGCCACTCAGGACCGATCCATCCACTGCTGGTGGAGAGTGCGATGACGATCAGGCCAAATTCGCTGTAGTTGCTCAGATTGATGGTTGCGAGTAAAGAGGTGCGAGCCCGCAACTTAAACAGTGTCATCAACCAGTAGAACAGTACCGATTTAAAGATAACCAGTGGTACCAGTAAAATGCCGATCATTAACGCCTCGGTAGACAGCTGACCGGCCATGCCTATGGAGAGGAAAAAGCCCACCAGGAATAGATCTTTAAGTCCCAGGATCGCTTTCGACATCTCAGCACTTTTGACGTGTGTTGAGACCAACACGCCCATAATCAGTGCGCCGAGGTCATCTTTAATACCCGCTATTTCGAACAGCTCAGCGCCGCCCAGAGCCAGAACCAGACCGTAAAGCACCAACAGTTCCCCGTGACCTGTGATCTGCAGAAGTCGGTGCAGCAGTGGTCGCAGGGGGATCAATAACAGTAGGGAAATAGCCCAGGGGGAAGGGAGTTTTCCGGTCGAAGCCGCCAGAAAAATTACCGCGGCAAGATCCTGCATAACCAGAATGCTGACGGCGATGCGGCCATGAAGGGACTTGGTTTCAGACCGCTCTTCGAGTACTTTAACGACGAATACAGTGCTGGAAAAACTCAGGGCGAAGGCTAAAATCAGTGCCTGTTGAATACTGAGGCCAGCAAACAGAGATACCCCAATAACCGATAGTGCCGCAACGATGGAACCAAAAACTATCAGCACCAGACTGATGTGAAGGCTGGTGACCGCCCACACCTGAGGGCGCAACAGCATGGCTGGATTGAGTTTCAAGCCGACGGTAAATAACAGCAGAGTGATGCCGAGATCTGCTAGTTTCTGCAGCATTTCACCGCTATCGGCGCCATAGTAATTGAGCAAAAAACCGGTAACCAGAAAGCCTACCAGTGGCGGCAGACTAATCAGTCGGGCACCAAACCCGAGTAGAAAAGCTAGGCAGATCCAGGCAACGTCCCCCAGCGCAATTGCGACCCATTCAAAATCCATTGGATGCTTTGTGCTCCTGTTAGAGTCTTAATCCTACGACTAATTGCAGAATACTCTCTAACTTGGATGTTTTTCCATGATTTTTCTCATGTTTGCCGTTTTAAATCTACGAGTTAACGATCGTTCTCTGTGTCCGATAGTTATGACAGTGGAAAATACCGATTAACAGGCAGCATGGGAAGAGCTGATACATATCAAATCTGCCTGTAACTGGAGGCGCAAGCCGTTGCAGGCCCCCCGGGCTGTCTGGTAGCGTGAACAAATTACTCTATTGATGACGGATTGCTTTATGACTTTGTTCACTTCCACTCTGCGACGCCTGCCGGTGGTTGCTGCTATTACCTTTGCTGTTTCATTGAGTTCTGCAACGGTCCAGGCTCAGCAGCCTGTTGCCCAATCCAGTGGCGCTTCTGAAACCTTTAGCCAGGCGGATCAGCAGATGGCTGAATTGCAGATGCGTATTAACAAGCTGAGCACCACTCTTAAACTGATTCAGCAAAAATTGTTGGCCGAAAATGCAGAGTTGGAGGGACAGCGTAAAGTTTATATTGCCATGGTAGATAAAGCGGTAGCTGACCAGGGAATTGACGCAAACATGGTTCGTCAGCGTTTGATGTGGATCTCCAAGCAGACCCAAAAGGGAGAATTGCCACAGGATCAGATGGCGGCCCTTAGCCAGGAATTTCAGGAAAAAGTACGTCAGTTAAACCAAGCAGAAATGAAGGCGATGCAAGTTCCTTCCATCATGCAAGCCCAGCAGGCACTCAACAAGGCGATGATCGATGGCATGACAGCAGCTGATCCAACAACTCCGGAAATGATCTTCCAGCTACAGTCCGCACAGCGTCAATACAAGCAGCTGATGAGCGCATCCATGCAGCAGCAACTGAAGCAGCAGCTGACGCCAGAAAAATAGAACGCAACAAGCAAGGCAGTTAATGGCAGCCGAAAGCAAATTTTCTGGCTGCCATTCCTCACTCCAGCCGGCAGAACTCCATTAGCCGGTATTTCGCATTCCTGTCGCGATGCCCGTCATCGTCACCATCAAGGCTTTTTCAACCACTTCATTCGGGCAATTTCGATCCCGGCGTAGCAGTTCGGCCTGCAAATAGTGTAGCGGGTCGATATAGGGGTTCCGCACGTCGATGGATTGGCGAATGGTCTCGTTATCCTCCAGTAGCATTTCACAATGCTTTATTTGCGGGATCAGGGCACGAGCCTTGACCAAGCGCTGGCGCAGATTCTCGCCGAGCGAAAGGTACTCTTCACTCACCAAACGCTGCTCGTAGTATTCAACGATCTCAGGTTCGGTTTTCGCCAGCACCATCTCCAGCATATCGATGTAAGCGCGGAAGAATGGCCATTGTTCGATCATCTCCTCCATAATTGCACGCCGATCAGAGTTGAGGGCGTTGGACAGGGCTTCGTCACTGCCGAGCCATGCTGGCAGCATTAAGCGGGTTTGAGTCCAGGCGAATATCCAGGGAATCGCCCGCAGACTTTCGACGCCGCCCTCAGCATTCCGTTTGGCGGGACGGCTACCCAAAGGTAGCTTGGCCAGCTCCTGTTCGGGGGTTAACTGTCTGAAGTAGGGAACGAATAAAGGATCTTCGCGGACTACGTGCCGGTACAGCTGATGTGCCTCCTCCGCCATACTGTCCATCAGTTGGCGCCATTGGGGTTCAGGGGCAGCAGGAGGCAGAAGGCTGGCCTCTAAAACGGCTCCAGCGTAGAGCTCCAGATTCCGTACCGCGATATCAGGCATGCCGAACTTAAACCGGATCATCTCACCCTGTTCTGTGACGCGCAGGCTTCCGTCCACAGAACCTGGAGGCTGAGACAGAATTGCAGTATGGCTAGGACCGCCACCACGACCAACAGTACCGCCACGACCATGGAACAGGGTCAGGGCGACACCATGCTGGTTGCAGACCTCGGTCAGCGCTTCTTGGGCACGATACTGGCCCCAGGTGGCTGCCAGTGCACCGGCGTCTTTGGAAGAATCGGAATAGCCGATCATCACTTCCTGATGATCGTTAACATAGTCGCGGTACCAATCGATATCCAACAGCGCGTTGATACAGGGGCCGGCATTATTCAGGTCAGCCAGGGTCTCGAACAGCGGTGCGATTCGGATCGGGAAATTAACCCCGCTCTCTTTTAGCAGCAGCGCCACCGCCAACACATCTGAGGGTTGACCTGCCATGGATATAACATAGCTGCCTAGGGCTTCTGGCTGCTGGCGGGCGATTACCTGACAGGTATCCAACACCTCTTGAACGTCGGTGCTGGGTTGCCACTGCAATGGGAATAGCGGCCGCTTGCTTTGTAGCTCGGTGAGCAAATACTGCTGTTTCTCCGTTTCGCTCCAGCTTTGATAATCCCCCAGCTCATAGTGGGCAACTAATTCTTCAAAGACTTTGGCGTGACGCTCAGAGTTTTGGCGAATATCCAGGCGTACCAGATTGAGACCGAAACAGGCTAGGCGGCGGAGGGTGTTGCGCAAACAGCCATCAGCGATCTCATCCATGCCGCAGGAGCGCAGTGAGCGGTCGCAAATCATCAAGGATTCACGCAATTCCTCATCGCGGACATAGGCGTTTTCGGGTTCTACCCAGCCATGATCCAGACAGTGTTTGGCCCAATTGCGAGTGGCTTGAAGCCGGCTGCGAACTTGGCGTAACAGTTCACGGTAGGGTTCGGAGCAATCGCCAACCAACCCTTTCAACTCATCACTGGCCCGGGACATGGAGAGCTCGTGGCGCAGTTGACCCACATCTTTAAGGTAGAGGTCGGCAGCCATCCAACGTGCCAGCAATAACACCTCTTGAGTGACCTTGGCGGTCACAAAGGGGTTTCCGTCACGATCACCGCCCATCCAGGAAGCAAAACGGATGGGGGCCGCATTGATAGGCAGACGTTGACCCGAAATGCGTTCCAACTCACGGTCAAAATTTCTAAGAAAACGAGGTACGGCCTTCCACAACGAGTTTTCGATAACCGCAAACCCCCACTTTGCCTCATCGACGGGGGATGGGCGTTGCTCCCGGATTTCAGAGGTATACCAGGCTTCGCTGACCAACTGCTGTAGCCGCTCTTTGAGGTTGATCCCCGGTGCACTCAGGTGATGAACGCGATCCAGTTCAGACAGACACTGGGCCATGGTTTCATATTTCTGGATAAAGGTGCGTCGATTAACCTCGGTGGGGTGAGCGGTCAGAACCAGTTCGATCTGAAGCTCTGCTGCTTTCTCGGCTAGCTGTTCGGGCTCGATGCCTGCCTTTAGCGTTTCTTCCAGGACCTGGTCCAAGGCGTGTGGATCAGGCTTACTAACCACAAGACTGCGACGACGGCGAACGCGGTGGTACTCTTCTGCGAGATTGGCAAGGTTGAGGAACTGGCTGAAAGCCCGGGACATCGGGGTTAGTTCATCGTCGCTGAGTTCGGCCAATAGATCGAACAGCTGTTGCCGGCTGGCTTCGCCGCCACGGACGGCTTTCGAGGTTTTTCGGATTAATTCCAGTTTTTCGAAAAATTCTGGTCCCAGGTCGCGATTGACCGTTGTTCCTAGAAGTTGTCCCAAGAGGCGAACATTGTCTCGAAGGGGGGCGTGCAGATCATCCATGCAAATTACCACTCTAACTCAGTGAATTTCAGTCGGACGGCTTAAACCAACGGCGGCGCCAAACCAGCCCAATTTATTATTGGGCGGCCAGCGTAGCGATACTGTTTGAAGGTGATGTTTGAGCTAGGCGCTTTTCAGTGAGCCCGAGCTATGGTCTTTGTAGGCCTGGTCAATCTCATTACAGATCACTTTAAACAGCGGCTTCATGAGAATATTCATCTTACCGATGACGTTGTCAACGTCCATTTGGTAGGGGGCTCTGGTACCACGGTGCTCGATGGAACCGCCAATACACTCTAGTTTCCCGCCTAATTTGCAGAAGTGGGCGGCCAAAGAGGGTTCGGTCAAAATATAGAGAGTTTCAATGCCGGATCGTCGAGCCATCTCCAACATCCCCATGTAAAGACCCACAGGGATGTAGGGGAACCGGGGTCGAACGATAGAGCCGAAGTCATCGTCAGAGATCTTTACCGCCCGGTCTTGTTCCTGAGGACGGCGACGATATTTGCCAATGACAGCGAGCCTTGAAACCTCTGCTACCGCGTAGCGAACCTGCAATTCAGGATTCGGTATTCCTGGGTTCAGAGTGTTTATGCAGGCGCTTTGAAAGGGAAGGGGGACCAGGGGGTTTTCAGGGTTACCCTTAACGGTGCGAATACAACCGATATATTCTCCCGTTGAAGCATTTTGCAACAGACAGTGCATAGAGTGTTTATCAAATTCGTCAGTTTCCATACCGTCTTCTCGAACTGGTTCCCATCCCAGTTCTTCACAATAGACTTGGTGGCGAACACGGTAGGCATCTTCCGTCAATTCGTCAGTTAACGCGGGAACGATCCGAAAATATTTCTGGAAGTTCTTATGGAGCTTGGTGAACTCCATCATCATGGTCAACTTCTGACGCACTGACATCGCTGTCTCCCTGATCGAGAATATCTGTAATAATTATTTAAACACAGCGTTTCTCGTAAATATGGTAGCTAGAAAGCGTGGCGGTTCCGTCCATTGGGTACCGGCTAACTCGATCCGCTAGGTCGATGAATTATAAATAATATTAGCAGTGCTCATAGTGCTTAATGGGGGAAAGCAGCAATATTTTTTAAAACAATTGATCTTTTAAAGAAATATTGTGGTCAATTGTGGGTAAAGGTTCCCCCACGGGCATCAAGCGGGAGTATTGTAAGGGGCCGCTAATGGCTGACTAGGGCCCCTAAATTTCAATGCAATGGTTGTGCTAACCTGTCTGTAAGGACTCAATCGCTAACTTTTTGGCAGCGCTGAAGTCGTTCTTACCACTGCCTAGTTTAGGAATCTCCGACACCTTGATGAGATCGCTTGGGCGCATAATGGCGGGCAGATCTGATTGTTTGAGCAGAGTTTTTATTTCCTCGGCTTCACCTCCGGCAAATAGTAATACTACTTTCTCGCCTTTCTTATCGTCTTTCACTGAAGTTGCCATCACTTCAATATCTTCATGCAGCATTGAGTTGATGGCACCTTCGACGGCTCCGAGGCTGATCATCTCGCCACCGATTTTGGCGAATCGGGAGTAGCGATCGACAATAGTAAGAAAACCGTCTCCATCCAGATGGCCTTTATCACCGGTGGCGTACCAACGTTGGCCATCCAGATTGAAAATTACGGAATCCGTTTTCTCGCTGTCATCTAGATAGCCCATCATCACCTGGGTGCCGCCAATCAAGATCAAGCCATCTTCACCACAGGGTAAGGTCTCTTTGCTATCCGGGTCGACTACACGAAAGCTACTACCGGGCAGAGGTAGGCCCACAGTGCCCAATTTGTTGCCTCGTTGGACCTGCCAGTCACGTTCATCCAACCGGTCAGGGATATTGACGCTGGCCACGGGGGTGGTTTCTGTGGTGCCGTAACCCTCGTAGATCGCCTTGTTGAATTTTATCTGGAATGCATCGCGCACTTCTGGGTCCATTCGTTCTGCACCGGCCACAACCACTCGCAGGCTGGACAGCATCAAGGGATGTACTTTGGAGTTACGATTGAACAGACGTAGGAAGGTCGACGTGGCGCAAAATACTGTGGCACGATGACGAGCGATCGCCTTGGCTATGTTGATTGTGTCGGTGGGATCGGGGTGGCAGATAACAGGGATTCCCTCCACCAGAGGCATCAAGCCGGTCACTGTAAGACCAAAAGCGTGAAACAGCGGCAGGGTCGCCATAATGCGATCATCGGCTTGGGTATCCAGCACGTCAGATACCTGTTTTATATTGCCGGTGATGTTTTGATGACTGAGCATTACACCCTTAGGATCACCCTCACTACCGCTCGAAAACAGAATTGCTGCAGGTTGTTGAGCTTCAGTATCTTTGCAGAACAGAATTTTCAGCCAGCTAGCAGGTAGAACGCGAATTGCCGCAAGCAAGATTAGTTTGGAAATTGGACTGATCTGTTTGGCGATATCCTCGGCGAAACACACCTTACGACCCTGCAGCAGAGGTTTTAGATCAACACCGCGGGCTTCCAATTTGGTTAAAAACTGTTTCGAGGTGAAGATGGTTTTGATCTGGGCTTTAGCCACCGCCGCTTGCAGGGCCTGAATACTAGCGGTGTAGTTTAGGTTTACTACCGTCCTACCTGCCATCAGACTGGCCATGTTGATGATCAGGCCTGCACCACTGGTTGGCATCAAGATACCAATATTGGGGGCAGTACATTCACGTTTAACAACCTTTGAGAAAGCTAGAGCGCCGGTTAGGGCTTTGTAGCCATTCAAGGCCATGCTGCCTTTGGCGTCGGTGATACATAGCTCTTGGCCTTGACGCTTCACCGTATCGATCCAGCTGTTGGGAATTGTATCCAGTTGGCTGCTGTGTTCGCTCCAGGCTGATATGGATAGATCGAAAACCTTCTGTTTCACTTCGCTGGCGTTGCTCTGGATGTCTAACGGTTCGCCAAAAGCAACGATGATGTCACGGCGCAGCCCCCCGCTCCGTAACTGTTGCAAACGCTCGCTGGATCGGGAGAAGCGACTGCCCCACAGACCTCGCAGGTAGAAGGGTAGAATAACGCCGTCCACACCTTCGACGGTACGTTCAAAGCCCTTTTTGAATTCGCCTAGCTGACCATTACGGCTGATAGCCCCTTCGGGGAACAGGCAGACCACTTCACCGGCTTTCAGCAGTTGGTTGATCTTTTCAAGGGATGCCTTGCTTTTGCCACCGGCAATCGGAATAACGCCAAACAGGTCCATCAACCATTTCAGGTACCAGCGCTGGTAGATCTCACGATGCATAACAAAGCGCACCGGGCGGGGGCTGGCGATCTGAATCATGGCCCAATCCAACCAGCTGATATGGTTACCCAGCATCAGTACTGCGCCCTGACTGGGTAGATTTTTAAAGCCGATCACGTCGATGCGATAGCGGCCGGAGAACAGATAGCTGATGACCAAACGAATTAACGACTGCGGTAAACGAAACAGGGTGTAACCGGCACCAATCACTCCAGCAAGGGTGAGCAGGTGAAACAGGCCAAGGCTGTTGATACCGCTGTAGGCGAATAGCAGGGTCAGGGCCAGAAAGGCCAGCATAACCAGGTTTTGCACCCAGTTGTTACCCGCCAATATGGTACCCAGTTGGCTGTTGGAGGCATGGAATTGAATCAGTGAATTCAGTGGTACGATAAACAGACCACCGCAAAGCCCTAAGGTGATAAAACAGAGCCCCAGCATCAGGCTGGATTCCATCACCGGCAACATGAGCAGCGCGACTACCACGCCGATAGCGCCCAAAGGAATCAGGCCGGTTTCGATGTGATTACGCGAGGCAATACCGGCCAAAGTCGAGCCGATTACGATACCGATGCCAGAGCAGGCCAGTAGTCCTTGCACCAGTACGGTATTGTCCATCGCTAGCATCTCTTTGGCGTAGGCCGGGAACGCCGCCAGCACCACTTGAGAAATTCCCCAGAACACAGACAAGCCCACTACAGACAGCCAGATAACAGAATTACTTGAAACCAACTTCAGATTCGATTTTAGATAGCGCCCGCTGAGGTAACCCTGAAGTTGAAATTCTACCGGACCGGTATTGGTGGATTTATCCTCGGAGGGCGGCAACTGAATGTTGTTCAGACGAATTGCCATTACTAGTTCTGCGATAGAGAGCGCCACTAAAATCCAACCGATGGGGGCAATTTTCAGCAGGATCTCGGACTCCGTTAGCTCGCTTTGACTGAGAGCTCCTTCAAACAACATCGAGAACAAAAACACCCCGGAAAGGATCGCTACGATGGTCACCGCCTGGACAACAGCATTGGCACTGGCCAGCAGGCTTTTGCCCACCAATTCCTTGATCAGACCGTATTTGGCTGGCGAGTAGAGCGCACTCTGAATCGCCAGCAGAAAAGTCATGGCAAATGCGGCCTCAAACCAACCTTGGTAATAGCACAGGGTAATCCCCAGAGTGATGACCACGGCTGCAAAGGCGCTGGTGCGAATCACCTGGGGTTTTCGGAAACGGTCGGAGAGAAAACCGGCGGGACTGAATAGCAGTACGAAGGGAAGCAAAATCAGACCGTTTACCAGCGCTGTCAGTAGAATCTGAAGCTGACCATCATAAACCTTGAAAACGGTGTTTTGGATAATGATTTTGTGACCGAGATCGACAAAGGCATTTAGAAAAACGATACAGATAAAGGGAAGAAAACCTGAGATCCTTAACAGCGTCTTCATAGCGTGGCTCCGTGTTTCCCTGGGGGGTGTCCGTTTTCAACTGTCTATCAGGGAGATAGATTGTTATAGCAGCGTTTGCTGACAGTTGAAAACCATTTGCCGACAGGGTGTGATTGATATCGATGGAGCAGAAAATAGGAAAAAGTTGTTTATTTGGCTACGAAGCTCATAAAAGTAGCATTTTTACCCGCCTGTGGTATTAATATTTGTATCTTTGCTCGGCGTTCACGAAATAGAAAGGAATCCTTATGTCTCAAACGGTGCAGCTGGTTTCTGCCTTAAAATTGGCGTTAAAGGCCCACGGCAAAACTTACGCGGATGTCGCTCTCCAGCTCGACCTGTCGGAAGCCAGCGTCAAGCGGCTATTCTCCGACAAAAACTTTTCACTCCATCGTTTGGAGCAGGTGTGTCAGATGATGGGGATGGAGATCAGTGATCTGGTACAGCAGATGACCGACAGCCATAAATCCAAACTCAGCGAGTTAACGGTGGAACAGGAGAAGGAAATCGCCGGCGACATCGAACTCCTGTTGATTACCGTATGTGTGTTGAACCGCTGGACGCTGGATCAAATGCTGGGTTATTTCCAACTACCGGAAACAAAGTGTATTCAGCATTTGGCCAAGCTGGACCGACTAAAACTGATCGAGTTGTTGCCTCGCAACCGAATCAAGTTGTTGGTGTCTCCCAATTTTAAGTGGCGGGACAACGGGCCTATTCAGCGTTTTTTCCAAGAGAAGCTGGAGGCTGAGTTTTTCAGTTCTCGCTTCGATAAACAGAACGAGCGACTGCTGGTTATTAACGGCATGCTGGCTGACAGCTCTAATGCGGTATTTCAACGCAAGATGGAGCAGCTGGTGAAAGAGTTTGAGGAACTGAATACCGATGATGCCCAGCTATCTTTCGATGAGCGCAAAGGGACAACGGTGGTGTTGGCGGTGCGTCAGTGGCAGTACGGATTGTTTGAACCTTTTAGACGTTAGCCTGTTTTTCTGCGGTAATTAGAATATTGCGGGGTGTCAGTTTGTAATCACAAAATTCCTGCAGATTCACTCGGTAACCCAACTGTTGCAGGTAAAGCGCCCGGTCCAGTACCAACCATAGCTCCAGGGGGCGGCGGAAGAGGTGACGGACCAGCTCCATCCTTTGGACGTCCAGATAGCGCTGGCGGCCCTTTAATTCGTAATCATTAAAATCGACAGCTGCTGGTATCTTGATCTCTTTCCTGTCTGTCATCCACCGGCAATATTCGGCAAAACTTCCGTTCAGCAGACTCTTGGCGATACTGGGAGTATTGAGGTATTGATCATAACCACGCAAGTCCCGTTGCAACAGGTCAAATCCTAATCTCCAGCTGACCTCCTGGTGGCGCAGGCGATTAATACGATTCCCAGCGGTGACCGTTTGTTGAAGCGGCAGGCGCAGGTCATGATGATCCAGGCGCAGAGCACTGGCCTGACCGAGTTCTGAAAGCGGTTGATAGTAGTCCGGTGCGATCAGATGATAACAACAGGGGGATATACTGAGCTGTCGGGGCTGACGCTTGGCACTGTGGCGAATCAGCTGCAGGTGCAGATCACCGCAAGCATGGAGGGCGACCACATGGTGTTCGGTGGATATCTCTTCTCCAGTCTGTTTGGCTAACGCGTCCATGGCCTTAAAGCGCATTGGTATTTGGTGTTGTTTTGCCAGTTTTTCCCCTTGCTGGCACAGATCGGGATTGATCTCGATACTGGTGACGCTCTTTTGTCGCTGAAAGCTGATTAATCGTCCCAAATGCCCCTTACCGGAACACCACTCCAGATACTGATTGGCACCGGATTTCAGTGCCTGTTCGAAGGCTTGGATCTGTTGCCATTTACGACCAGGGATGTGGTTACCCAGCCAAGCGGGTAGTGATTGATTTGTGGCATCCCCGCTACTGGATTGAAGCTCTGATAGCTGATTTAACTCCGTTAAGTCTTCGATATGACAAGATAGCTGCTGGTGCGCCTGTAGGGGATTGCTTTCGAGATCTCGTAGCTGATCGGCAGATAAATTATTTAACCAGCTGCACAGTTCAGAATTGCTCTTTTGCCAAGGCAATTGGCGCAGGGAAAAGGGACGGAATTGCCAATAATCTCGGTGATGCTCCAGCAAACGATTTAAATTGCTGAAACGCTCAGAGAGGTTCGGTTGATTTTGTTGGTTTGGCATGGGTGGGCGTTACTGTCCGTCAGACTTCTTGCCCAGATTCAGTTTGTTCAGGCTCTTTTTGTTCAGACCCTCTGGCCATAAAGGATCTCCGCGTCGTCGTTTCTCTTTGATTATTTTTACAGTCGACTCAATGGCGAGGAATCGCTCTGGTGAAGAGGGGTGAGAGGCTCCAATATTCTTATCGATCTGGTCAGGATATTCCGCCGCTACTCGGCGCCAGAAATCAGCAGCGTGATCAATAGGCTGTCCGCTACGAGCTAGGATGTAGAGTGCGATATGATCCGCTTCCGCTTCAAACTGCTGACGATGAAGGTTTGCGCCGGTAATAGTAAAGGCGGCGGGTGAGGGTATGCCGAAACCAAAGGCCAGCAGATCAACAGCAACACCAGTAAAGGCATTTTTAACAATCTTTGGCACATGGCCAAAGGCGTTGTGGGCCAATTCATGGGCGATGACCAGTGCCAGATCTGAGTCCTGTTCGCTAAAACGCAGCAATCCCTTAGTGAGGATAATCTGGCGACCGTTGGCGTAGGCATTTACCGTATCCTGATTACTGATCAGAATGGGGTAGTCACAGATCTGAGAGGGTGTAATCTCGACAGTGATCGTTTTATCAGCACGAGCAACGACTAGATCAACCGGTTGGCCGGCTTTTAAAGATGCCAACAGAGCCTTGACCGAGGCGCCCGCTTTTTTGCCACTCTTGAAAGGCTTGTCATCGACGCTGACCAGAACATCACCTGCAGCAATGCCCGCTGTTGCAGCCGGAGAACCTTCAGCAACCAGAATTACCTGTAGGGCATCCCCCAGGCCCAGGTCCTGAATAGCGGTGTCACGGTAGGACTTATCGATTCCCTCTTTGTTACTGAAGCTGATACCGAGTGAGGGTTTGACCTTGTCGGCACAGAAGTCAGCAGCGGCTACCATCAAAGGGAAACTGATATTCATCACTCGCTGTCGGCGCTTGAGCTGTTCGGTCAGGGCTAGCGAGCGCTGTTTTTCCTGTTCTAGGGAAAGCAGTGCTGGAGGGAGTTCTTGGTTTGGGATAATAGGTTTTGCACAGCCGGTGATCAGGGCTGCCAGCAGCAGTAATGTCGAGATCAAGATCCTGTTTGGCACTGTTCGCTGGGTCCAATTATGGGTGAAAGCCTAAGAGTAACCATTATGGCTGAGCCTGTGAACAATTGCCTGGCCATCGGCATTGTCGCTATAGTACCTGCCTCACACTGGTTTGGGGCAGATGTTATGGAGACGCTGGACGCTCGCTTTAAACTGCAAGATCTAGAGATCCTGGAACGGGAAATCGGTTATCAGGGTTTTTTTCGTCTGGATAAGCTGGTCCTCAAGCACCGCCTGTTCGAGGGTGGATGGTCAGCGCCGATCAAGCGTGAACTGTTCATCCGTGACGATGCGGCCTGTATTTTGCTTTACGATCCAGTCAAGGATGCGGTGGTACTGATTGAACAGTTCCGGATTGGTTGTCTGAAGGATCCAACCAGTCCCTGGCTGCTGGAGCTGATAGCGGGCATTATCGAGCCGGGGGAGAGCGACGAAGAAGTGGCCAGACGAGAAAGCCAGGAGGAAGCGGGTGCTGAAATCCTTGACCTAGTACATATCTGCAACTACCACGTAAGCCCCGGTGGCAGTCAGGAGTATGTCCATCTGATGTGTGCTAAAGTCGATTCTTCAGGCATTGGGGGCTATCATGGACTGGAGCATGAAGGGGAAGATATCCGCGTTACCGTGGTTCCCCGGCAAAAGGCCTACGCTGCGGTAGAAAGTAATCGGATAAATAACGCGCCGACCATTATTGCGCTACAGTGGTTACAGCTGAACTACGATCAACTAAGGAGTCGCTGGCACGATGATGTGCCTTGAGATCGTATGAAAAAGAAGTACATTCCCGATCTACAAAAACAGATGGCTTCCTGCGAGTCTAACTATCTGCGGCTGATGAAACTGATGCCCGATATGGATGATCGGGATCACCGCTGTTTCCATATTCTTTGGCACGATCATCAGGCCAAAGTAGATCTGAATGTGGAAGAGCGCTTTACCTATACCACCACCGTGCGGATCGAGCAGCGTTACGAAAATCAGTCTTGGGTTGAGATGCCAGCACTGATCGTGCGCCTGTATCACGATGCCCGTATGGCTGAGGTGATCTGTCGTCAACAGCGCCGTCAGTTGCAGGGCCGTTACGAATATCCCAACAAGCAAATGCATCATCCCGATGAAAAGGCCCAGCTGAACCAATATTTAGGCGAGTGGCTGAATCAGTGCCTGGCACATGGCCACAGTGCGGAAGCGTTGGCTATAGCCTGATCCTATTGTTTTATTTTTTCGTTCTTATCGCCCCTTTTTTGTCTTAAGAAATCATGACCAAGATTATTCAGCTCAGTGATATGCATCTGATGGCTAGCGCTGAACAGCTTTACCGTGGCATCGATGTGGAGCGCCGTTTTGGTCAATGTTTGGATCATGTGGCTGAAAACCATGGTGATGCTGATCTGCTGTTGCTGACCGGTGATCTGCTTCATTCTGGAGGCGCAGAGGGTTATCAGCGCATCGCGAAAATGCTGCAACCCCTGTCGATTCCTTGGCATTGGATCCCGGGCAATCACGATGATTTGACCGTGATTGAGACAACCTGGGGGACCATGGCAGGCGATTTAAGCCTCGATGGTTGGAAACTAACGCTGTTGGATTCTACCGCCAATCCGGACGGATTAGGCAGTGGCAGTTTGGCGGGTTCGGAATTGGATCGGCTGCAAACACGATTGAATCTGCCGGGCTATCATCTTGTGGTTTTGCACCATAATCCCATGGTGACTGAGAGTGCCTGGCAGGACCCTATCGCCCTTGGCAATCGTAACCAGTTGATGAAAATGCTACATGAATCGGGACGTAGCGGTGCCTTGATATTTGGCCATCTGCATCAGCAGTGGGATATAAAAGATGGCAATTGGCGTCTACTTTCTTGCCCATCCACCGCTGTCCAGTTTCGAAAATCGAGCGAGCATTTTGTAATCGAAGATCAGGCTGATGAGGCCTGGCCGGGCTATCGGTGGCTGCAACTGGGAGCGCAGGGGGAATTGACCACAGCAGTGGAGCGCTGTGCCCCTGATCAATAATCACCAACTGATATCAGCGGTTGTTGATAAGCCGCCTTGCTTACCGATACGGCAATAAGGTATTTTCCGTAGAACATCTCGTAACAGGCCAACTATGTCCAAACCTCTTTATATCTACGTTCACGGCTTTAACAGTTCGCCTCAGTCGTTTAAGGCGCGAATGCTGGTGGAGCACTTCCGTCAGCGCGGTGATGAGTCCCAGATTCTGGTTCCTGGGCTGTCCCATTGGCCCTCAAAAGCGATGGCAACACTGGAAGCGCTGGTTGCTGATAATAGCGACCGTGATATCGTCCTGCTAGGTAGCTCTTTGGGTGGTTATTATGCCGCCTATTTAACTGAAAAATATGGCTTAAAAGCGGTACAGATCAATCCGTCGATCCGCCCCTATCAGCTATTGGAAGAGCTGCTGGGTGAGAATCAGAATATCTACACGGAAGAACGCTATCAATTGACCCGTCGACATCTGGATGAGCTGTTGGATCTACGCTGCGATACACTTAAAGACTTGAGCCGTTACCTGTTGTTGGTGCAGACCGACGATGAAGTGCTGGACTACCGCGAGGCGGTGGATTTTTATCAGGGCGCCGAGATGAGTGTGGAACAGGGCGGCAGTCATGGTTTTGATGGTTTTGAAGCCATGATTCCAAAAATCGAAGCCTTTGCCGCTAACTAAAACTAGAACACCATCAACACAAGTTGAGAAACTAAGAATTAAGAATGAATACCACCTATAACGCCGAAGCGATTGAAGTACTAAGTGGCCTGGATCCGGTTAAAAAAAGACCGGGAATGTATACCGAGACAGACCGTCCTAACCACCTGGCTCAGGAGGTGATCGACAACTCGGTGGATGAGGCGCTGGCGGGCCATGCAAATCGCATCGATGTCATTCTGTTTAAAGATGGTTCGTTGTCGGTCAGCGATAACGGTCGCGGCATGCCGGTGGACATTCACCCTGAACACGGTATCAGCGGTGTCGAGCTGATTCTTTCCCGTCTTCATGCCGGTGGTAAATTCTCCAATGATAACTACCAGTTTTCTGGCGGTTTGCACGGAGTTGGTGTGTCGGTGGTTAACGCTTTGGCGAAATTGCTGGAAGTGACCATCAAGCGCGATGGTAAGGTCTATCGCATCGGTTTTGCCGATGGTGAAAAGGTTTCGGATCTGGAAGTGGTCGACACGGTCGGA
Organism: Motiliproteus sp.; assembly: GCA_026196225.1. Lineage (GTDB taxonomy): Bacteria > Pseudomonadota > Gammaproteobacteria > Pseudomonadales > Balneatricaceae > Motiliproteus. The sequence goes on along the minus strand of JAPHRD010000020.1, from coordinate 57,764 downwards.
ATGCGCAATACCGGTACCGAAGTGCGCTTTATGGCCGATCCGAAATACTTCGATTCCCCTAAGTATTCCCGCTCCCGTCTACGTCATATGCTTCGAGCCAAAGCTGTGCTTTGCCCTGGGCTCAAGGTTACTTTTACCGATCTAAGCGGTAGTGAAAAGAGTAAAGATGAGTGGTGCTACCAGGATGGTCTTTGCGATTACCTAAAGGTGGCAACTCAACTCTACGAAACGCTTCCCCCAGAACCCTTTATCGGCTCCTTGAAAGGTGACTTTGAAGCGGTGGATTGGGCCGTGCAATGGTTGACCGAAGGCGGAAGCCTTACTAACGAAAGTTATGTGAATCTAATTCCCACGATTCAGGGAGGAACCCACGTAAATGGTTTCCGTACCGGCTTGCTGGAAGCGATTCGTGAATTCTGTGAATTCCGCAATCTGCTGCCTAGAGGCGTCAAGCTGACTGCTGATGATATCTGGGAACGCTGTTGTTACGTTCTCTCGGTCAAGATGCAAGATCCGCAGTTTTCCGGTCAGACCAAGGAGCGTCTGTCCTCCCGCCAGATAGCGGCCTTCGTGACCGGTACCGTTAAAGATGCCTTCAGCTTGTGGCTCAATAAGCATACCGACCAGGGAGAGCTGTTGGCCGAATTGGCCATCAGCAATGCCCAGAAGCGGATGCGCTCGCGCAAGAAAGTAGTTCGGAAGAAAGTTACTCAGGGACCGGCGCTGCCGGGTAAGCTGGCCGATTGTTCCGGTGTCGACGCCATGCAATCGGAACTGTTTCTGGTGGAGGGTGATTCTGCAGGCGGTTCCGCCAAGCAGGCTCGGGATCGTGAATACCAGGCCGTGATGCCGCTGCGGGGTAAGATTCTTAATACTTGGGAGGTGGAATCTGCTGATATTCTCTCTTCCCAGGAAATTCATGATATCTCAGTGGCGCTGGGAGTGGATCCGGCGTCCGACAATCTCGAAGGTCTGCGTTACGGTAAGGTGTGTATCCTGGCTGATGCAGATTCTGACGGCCTCCATATTGCCACGTTGCTTTGTGCGTTATTTGTCCGTCACTTTAAACCGTTGGTGATGGCTGGACATGTCTGTGTGGCAATGCCACCACTTTACCGTATCGATGTGGGCAAAGAGGTCTATTATGCTCTAGACGAAGCCGAAAAGGCGGGCATCCTCGATCGCATCCATGCCGAGAACAAACGCGGTAAGATCAACGTTCAACGCTTTAAAGGTTTGGGTGAGATGAACCCCTTACAGCTGCGGGAAACAACCATGGCGCGAGACACCCGCCGGCTGGTGCAGCTGCAGATTGAGGCCGGTGATGACACCAATGAAATGATGGATATGCTGCTGGCCAAAAAACGATCCGGTGATCGTAAAGATTGGTTGCAGTCGAAAGGAAATCTGGCCGATGTTTGATAACTGCTTTTTCCCTTTAGGTTAATAGCTGGGCCGATAATCAGGAAACTATAGATGACTCAAGAGCGTATCGATTTCAGTCAGCTCAAGGTCCTTATCATTGATGATTTTCCAAATTTCTGTAGTGCACTGAGAACCATGGTGCAGTCTTTTGGGTGCGAGCATATTGAGTTTGTGCTACACGGGGAAGACGCTATTCGAGCGATGAGTAAAACCCGTTTTGATATCGTCCTCTGTGATTACAATCTGGGTGAAGGCAAAAACGGCAACGATGTTTTAGAAGAAGCAAAGCACCACCACCTGTTAAAAGCTTCAGCGCTGTTTATGATGATCACTGCCGAGAATTCGGCTGAGATGGTCCGTGGTGCCCTGGAATACCAGCCTGACGACTACCTGACTAAGCCCTTTACCAAAGAGGTGCTGCTTAATCGGCTGCAACGATTGCTGGTTCGTAATCGGGTGTTCGTACCCGTCTATCGTGCGATGGACCGTAATGATATGCAGCAGGCCCGTGATCGCTGCGATCAGATTTTGGCAAAGGTTCCGCGCTACAAGCGCTATGCCCAGCGGTTGAAGTCTCAACTGCTGTTCGATACCGAAGCGTTTGAAGACGCAACTGAACTGCTCCAGCAGGTGTTAAAAGAGAAGGAGCTTCCCTGGGCTAAATTAGGTCTGGGTAAAAGTTACTATTTTCGCCAGGAAGTAGAAAAAGCGGAAGAAGCTTTTAACGATCTTCTCAACGAGGACCATGGCTATGTTCAAGCCTGGGACTGGAAGGCTCGTTGTCAGGAACAGCGTGGAGACAAAGAGGGGGCACAGAAGTCTCTGGCGGAGGCAGTGAAGATCTCGCCGGTTAATGTGCGGCGACAGGTACATCTGGGTGACCTTGCGAGCGAAAACGGCAATAGCGATCTCGCCCAACGCGCCTTTAGACGGGCAATAAAGGTTGGCAAGAATTCGATTTTTCGCAAACCAGATAGCTATCTGAAGTTGGCCGCTATTTTGGTCAAGCAGTTGCAGAGCAGCGAAGGGCTTTCGAAAAAACTGGTGGAGACACGGGCACTGGAAGCCACCGATGAGCTGCGTCATCTCTATCGTGACAACAATGAAATCAAAGCTCGTTCGCAGATGGTTGACCACGAGGTTCACAGTATACAGGGCCATAAAGCGGACGCCGATAAGGCGATGTTCAGAGCCTATGACCTGATCAGTAAAGACACTGAGGGCAAATTGCCTGGGGATCTTAAAGAGAAGCTGATTGAGCAGCTGGAGTCCACGGGCCGTCAGGATATGGCTGACAAGGTGGTGGCTGCGATGCAGCAGGAGGAGTCCTCTCACAATACCTTGGCGGCAAGCTACTACGAACAGGGTGATTTGGAGAAAGCTTTGGATGCGTTGAAGGTGGCAATCGTCGAGAAACCACGCAGTTATGCCGTTTGCCTCAACACGGCTCAGGTGGCGATTCACCATATGGTAAAAGCGGGTGTGACCGGCGAATTGGTTGAGTTGGCCGATGGCGCTCTGCAGCGAGCCTCGACCCTGAAAGAGGAAGATCGCCGCTATAAGCTGTACCAGAACCTGACCAATCGTCTGGCCAAAATCAAACAGCAGGGCAACATCTGATGAATAAAGAAACGTCGCTTTCCTTTTCGACCCTGTTGGCTTCTTCGGTTCATGACATGAAGAACTCTATCGGCATGCTGTTGCACCTGTTGGAGCAGCAGCGTAGTGAGCTTTCGGTCAATAATGAGAATTACGGGCAGGTCCATTTTGAGCTGTCACGGCTGAACAACTACCTGATTCAGATGATGACCCTCTACAAGTTGGAAGAGGATCAGTTTCAATCCCATGACCAAGAACATTATCTGCCTGAATTTGTCGAAGATCTGGTACTAATGAATCGCCCGATTCTGGAGGCCAGAGGGGTATCCATTGAGCAGCATGTGGACGAAGAGTTGTGTTGGGAGTTTGATAGTTCGTTAGTATCCGGGGTGCTCAGCTCCATATTTACCAACGTGATTCGCTATTCCGACGGCCAGGTCCGAATTTCAGCCGAGACCGTAAAGATATCTGCCCAACAGGTAGCGGTGGACCAGGATCAAGAATGTGGCGAACACCAGTACCTCTGCTTTACGGTAGAGGATGACGGTGAAGGTTTTCCGGAATGGATGCTGGGTCGCATTGATAAGATGCAGCTGGGTGTTGATTTCGTCAGTGGTAGCACCGGCTTTGGCCTCTATTTTGCCCAGCAGGTGGCCAAGCTACACCGGCAAAATTCATTATTGGGATATGTAGAGTTAAGTAATGGCGGTTCGCTGGGAGGCGGCTGTTTCAAACTCTATTTGCCATAAAAATTATTCAATCAATTTATCAATGCCCGTGAGGGCTAAGTGTGAGAAAGCAGTAATTACTCTATGACAGGTACTGTAGAAATCGATGAAGGCGTAGAGCGCCTATCACTCAAAGAGTACACCGAGAAAGCCTATCTGGATTACTCGATGTACGTCATCCTTGATCGCGCCCTGCCCAATATCGGCGATGGCCTGAAACCGGTGCAGCGTCGCATCGTCTATGCCATGTCGGAGCTGGGGCTGCGGGCCGGAGCCAAATTTAAGAAGTCTGCTCGTACCGTCGGTGACGTGTTGGGTAAATTTCATCCTCACGGCGATAGCGCCTGTTATGAAGCGATGGTGTTGATGGCCCAGCCATTCTCTTATCGTTATCCCTTGGTTGATGGTCAGGGCAACTGGGGCTCTCCGGATGATCCTAAATCCTTTGCTGCCATGCGTTATACCGAGTCCCGCCTGACAGCCTATTCAGCGTTATTGTTGTCGGAGCTGGGGCAGGGCACGGTGGACTGGGGGCCCAACTTTGATGGCACCTTGACCGAACCGCTGATTTTGCCGGCGCAGGTTCCCAACGTTTTGCTCAATGGCGGTACCGGGATCGCGGTGGGAATGGCTACCGATATTCCTCCTCATAACCTGAGGGAGGTGGTGGCTGCCTGTTTGAAGTTGTTGGACAATCCTCACACCGACCTTGATGAGTTGATGGAGCTGATGCCGGGGCCGGACTACCCGACCGAGGCGGAGATCATCACTCCTGCTGCAGATCTGTCAAAGCTTTACCAGACCGGGCGTGGCTCCGTGCGGATGCGTGGGATCTATAGTCATGAAAGTGGTGAAATTGTTATCACCGCGTTGCCTCATCAGACGTCTGGTGCCAAGGTGCTTGAGCAGATCGCCGCCCAGATGCAGGCTAAAAAGCTACCTATGGTCAGCGATCTGAGGGATGAATCTGATCATGAGAATCCCACCCGGTTGGTAATCGTACCCCGTTCCAACCGTATCGATGTGGAAGGGCTGATGGCCCACCTGTTTGCCACAACTGATCTGGAGCGAACCTACCGGGTCAACTTAAACATGATCGGAACCGATGGTCGTCCGCAGGTTAAAAACCTGAAGATGATCCTCAGCGAGTGGTTGCAGTTCCGTGTTGATACTGTGACCCGTCGTTTGCAGTTCCGTCTCGATAAGGTGCTGGATCGATTGCATATTTTGGATGGCTTGCTGATTGCCTTCCTCAATATCGACGAAGTGATTGAAATTATCCGCAACGAGGATAAGCCCAAGCCGGTGCTGATGGAGCGGTTTAACATCAGTGATATTCAGGCTGAAGCGATTCTTGAGTTGAAGCTGCGCCATCTGGCCAAGCTTGAAGAGATGAAGATCCGCACTGAGCAGAACGAGCTTGCAGCGGAGCGCAAGCGTCTGGAAGCGCTGCTGGGTTCCAAAGCGAAACTGCGCAAATTGATTCGTGAGGAGTTGGAGAAGGCTGTCGAGCAGTTCGGTGATGATCGTCGCTCCCCCATCATTTCTCGAGGCGAAGCCAAGGCATACAGCGAGCTGGATCTGATGAGTTCCGATCCTGTCACCGTTGTGCTTTCCAAGCAGGGCTGGGTTCGTGCTGCCAAGGGGCATGATATCGATCCGGCAGCTCTCAATTACAAGTCGGGGGATGAATATAAGCTTTCGGCTAAAGGGCGGAATAACCAGTCTGCGGTGTTCTTTGATTCCGGAGGGCGTGGCTACACGGTGCCGGCTCATACCCTGCCATCGGCGCGGGGACAGGGTGAACCCCTTACCGGCCGGTTGAATATTCCCAGTGGTGCTAGCGTAGATGCCTTGGCGATTGGTGGTGAAGATAGTCGCTTGCTACTGTCTTCCGATTCCGGCTACGGATTCATCTGCCGCTATGGCGATATTCTGACAAAGAACAAAGCAGGTAAAGCGGTGCTGTCGTTGACCAAGGGTGCCAAGGTGATGAAGCCTCGCCAGATTACAGGTCTCGATAGCCAGCTACTGGCTACTATTACCAATGAGGGCCGGTTGCTGGTCTTCCCGGTTAAGGATCTGCCTGAATTAGCCAGAGGTAAGGGCAACAAAATTATTAATATCCCTTCCAGCCGCTCCGCTAGTCGAGAGGAGTTTGTGGTGGCGGTGGCGATACTGGATGCCGGTGCAGCACTGACTATTTTTGCTGGTAAGCGCCATCTGACCTTGAAGGGGGATGATCTTGAGCACTACCGGGGTGAACGCGGTCGCCGTGGTAATAAGCTACCAAGAGGTTTCCAGCGGGTCGATCGTATTGCTGCAGAGGCGCTTAAGTCTACTGATGATGCAAGTATGGATGAGGATAATGAAAGCTAATTTTGGGACCCCAAAATTAGCGGGGCCCTGGTAGTCGAGAACGACTTCAGGGCCCCTAGGTCGTACGGCATTGTCCACTGAGGGACGTGTCGTACGATTAAAATTCTAGCAAAATTAATTGTATCTTTCAGTGAAAGTATTAGAAATTCATCTGAGACTTTAGTCTATCTCTGGCTTCAAGGATTCTCATCGATAAGTTTTCCGGTAATTCAACTCTCGTCACCTGGATCATTTTAAACGTATCTTCTTTGATTTTTCTATATTGTGAAATTTGGATAAGCATTTGATATTTAAATGACATTTTTCACCAAGAGGGTTGTTTTCTTGCTTTGTTAATCGAATCTTTTGTTAACTCTGGTATCTGACGTTATAGGTTCAAATAGTGGTGCTGACCAAATAGTGCGTCTACAAATGTGTGTTGCTTGGTTGGTGATTAGGCGCCGATAAAGTGTTTAACCTGGCGATCAATCAGTTCTTGGAAATCTGCACAGAGTGCGGTCAGAAGGTAACAATCTTCGCCGATTTTCTTGTATTGACCGTCGTTTAACAGGCGAGTTGCTAGTTCTTTGGTTTCAAACAATGGACGGTGACTGATTAGCTCATTTGACGCTACAGACTCACTCAGTTGTTGGGCCTGCTTAAGTGTCTGCTCGGTGCCACAGAGTAGGCAAATCTTTATGTTCAAAACTGGTTGCAGTTGGCCAATACGGTTTTGATTGGTAGCGCGGTACATTCCTTTAAATAGCTGGGCGGCACAAAGGGCATTGATGCCGTGACTGTTATCCTGGGAAATAGGTGAGAACACCGCATACCAATTGCCTTGTTCATCCTCCTGTAGCTGCCCTTTGTATAGCTCGCAAGCCTGCTGAAAAAAACCTCTATAGATCGATAGTAGTTGGTTCCGCTCATCGCCAGTCAAATAGTCACTGCGATTGCTTTGGTGGTTAATATAGAGCAGATATCCAGAGGGGCAGGGCGTTTCTTCAGAGGTTTCTGGAGGTGCTTGGGTAGCTGCTTCCGTCTCGGTGTTTTCTAGGCTAACCCCTTGTTCGCCGCTGAGGTCCCAGCGGGCAATGTCTGCGGCATGCTCTGGTGACGATGCAGTTAGCTGGTCGTTGTGGATGCCCAGGTCGTAATCCAGTTCTGTTTCATTGGTGGCGGATAGCTCATTGAGATGCTCAGGTTCTTCAGCTCCGGGCTTATCATTGGTCGAGTTCTGAGAATCTGTAAACTGCCCGTTTAATAAGCGACTCGTAAGAATGCCAATTTTTTCCGGTCGATTTTCTTCCAAGGGGGCTGGATTGGGTTGGGTCGTCTGTTGGTTGCTCTGATGAATCAATTTGCGGGTCAGTAGCCACATTGTTGATATCAGCAATATCAAGCAGCCGAATAGCGACAGGCTGAATCGGCGTTGATAGGTTAATTGCTGCTGCTGAAGAGACGCGGTATCCAGATAGACCCGCACGTGGCCCAACAGCTCTTGGTTGCTGAGGACAGGGTGATCGTAACTCTGATCACTGGGCCGACCGGACTGGGCCAGCATTTTTCCTTGTTTGGACATAACTTCAGCGCCCTCAATCAAGGGACTTTCCACCAGCTGCTTGACGCTGACATTGAGGCTAAGCAGGTCATCACTAAGAATCATTGGAACGCTGCTCAGTGACAGCTGTGCGCTGGACGAGTTGCCAATGCTGTCCAGTTGCTGTTGGTTGTAAGCTGACAGGCTTTGGTTAAATTGGTGGTAAAGAAACAAACCGGAAAGCACCAGCGCAACTAGGGTAAACCATAAAAATTTACCACTGATGGAGAGAGGTGAAAGAGGGTGCGGTGGCGTTGACGCTGAACGCGGGTTCATCGCGGGCTAAATTTCCTGTTAATGGGGTGTCTGGTGATAAAGCGTGGGGGCATGATAACAACAGTTGCGCGAAAGGTAACCATCCAAGGTAATACTGCCAGTTTGTGGCTCTGGGAGAGGCCGGAAATCCGAGTAAATCAGCCATATCCGCAGGGCATATGACAGGTTATAATGGTCCGATTATCTGTAGCAAGTGAACGAGAGAGACTAGGTGCCTCGATGGATGTGAAACAATACATGAGTCAACTGGGCCAGCAGGCCCGTGCTGCTGCCTGTGAGCTGACGCGTGCCAATACCGGTACCAAAAACGCTGCTCTGTTAGCGATGGCTCAGGCGATTAACGCCGCCCGTACCACACTGATGGAAGAGAACCGTAAAGATCTGGAAAATGGTCGTGAGCGGGGGCTGGATGCAGCCATGCTTGACCGTCTGGAACTGAATGATGATCGTATCGACGGTATGATCGAAGGTCTGAAGCAAGTGGCGGCGCTGCCCGATCCGGTGGGCGGAATCACCAATATGAACAACATGCCTTCCGGTATTCAGGTGGGGCAGATGCGTGTTCCTCTGGGAGTGATCGGTATCATCTACGAGTCCCGTCCCAATGTGACCTGTGAAGCTGCAAGCCTGTGTTTGAAGTCTGGTAACGCCACAATTTTGCGTGGCGGTTCCGAAGCGATCAATTCCAACCAGGCCATTGCAGAATGTATCCGTGCCGGTCTGGCCGAAGCAGGCTTGCCAGAGCATGCGGTGCAGGTTGTAGAAACTACTGACCGTGATGCGGTTGGTGAGTTGATCACCATGCCAGAATACGTGGATGTGATCGTACCTCGAGGTGGCAAAGGCCTGATCGAACGAATCAGCCGTGACGCCCGTGTGACGGTAATCAAGCACCTGGATGGTATCTGTCACGTCTATCTGGACGAAGCCGCAGATCCTCAAAAGGCTGTGGATATTGCGCTCAATGCCAAGACTCACCGCTACGGTACCTGCAACACCATGGAAACCTTATTGGTTCATCAAGCTGTTGCCGCTCAGCTGCTACCGCAACTGGCTGCTGCCTACGCCGAGAAAGAGGTGGAACTCCGTGGTTGTGAGAAAACCCGTGCAGTTCTGACTGACATTACTGCTGCCACCGCTGAAGACTGGGATACCGAATACCTGGCTCCGATCTTGGCGGTTAAAGTTGTCGAATCTATGGATGGAGCGATTGCTCATATCAATCGTCACGGCTCTCACCATACTGACTCCATTGTCACTGAAAACTACACTTTGGCCCGTCGTTTTTTGACCGAGGTGGATTCCAGTTCGGTGATGATCAACGCCTCGACCCGTTTTGCCGATGGTTTCGAATATGGGCTGGGTGCTGAGATCGGTATCTCCACCGATAAGATTCACGCTCGTGGTCCGGTGGGTCTGGAAGGTCTGACTTCTCAGAAATACGTGGTTCTTGGTGATGGACATATCCGTCAGTAAAAGGGCCTCATGAGAGAATTAATTTAATGGTCGACGTGGTTGCCTTTATGGGTGGGACTTTTGATCCTATCCATAACGGTCACCTGCGCACGGCACTGGAGATTCGGCAACTGCTGGGTAATGACGAAATTCGTCTGATCCCTTGCCATGTGCCCGTCCATCGCGGTCTGCCTGGCAGTACCTCAGAACAACGCTTGCAGATGGCGGAGTTGGCGGTGGCTGAAGAACCGGGGTTGGTGGTCGATGACCGTGAACTGATCAGCCCGCAGGCCAACTACAGTATCCATACCCTGCAATCATTGCGCAGCCAGATTGGTGAGCAGACCAGTTTGTGCATGGTGATGGGAATGGATTCTTATCTGACGTTACCAAGTTGGCATCGCTGGCAGGAATTTCTTGACTACGCCCATTTGTTGGTGGTTCAGCGTCCAGGATGGAAGTTTAGCAACGGCGATCCGATGCAATCTTGGACTGAGCAGCATCTTGTTGACGATATCGATCTGATTCGCAAGCGACCCTGTGGTCATGTGCTGTTATATCAGCTGACTCCGCTGGGAATATCTGCCACCCAAGTACGGGACCTGGTAGGTGCCAATCAATCCCCCCGTTATCTTATTCCTGATCCGGTATGGAACTACATCCGTGAACAGGGACTTTACCGTAATAACTAACTGAGAATTTATGCAAACTGAAGAATTGATCAAATTGGTGGAAGACGCGCTGGAAGATGTCAAAGCACGGGATATTGTGCTCTTGGATGTGCGTGGAAAAAGCTCTGTAACCGATTTCATGGTGATAGCCAGCGGTTCCTCCAATCGACACGTAAAGTCGGTGGCTGAAAATGTACTGGTTGCTGCTAAGAAGGCTGGTGCTGATGTGCTGGGTTCCGAAGGTTTAGAGCATTCCGAGTGGGCGCTGGTGGATCTTGGCGATGTGGTAGTGCATGTGATGCAGCCACAGATTCGTGCGCTCTACGATCTAGAAAAGCTCTGGGGCCCCGATGCCCTGGAAGAGGCTTGATTTCACAGACCTATGCGCATCAAGCTGATTACGGTCGGTACCCGCATGCCCGATTGGGTGGAGCAGGGGTACAATGAATACGCCAAACGGCTGCCAAAAGAGATCTCTTTGGAACTTCAGGAGCTTGCCTTGGGTCACAGGGGCAAGGGTGCGGATCTATCCCGTGCTATCCAGAAAGAGGGTGACCAGATGCTGGCGGCAATTCCAGCCAGCGATAAGGTCATTGCTCTCGACGTTAAAGGTAAACCCTGGAGTACCGAACAGTTGGCAAAAGTACTGGCGGAATGGCAGATGGACGGCAATAATCTCAGCCTTTTGGTGGGCGGACCTGATGGTCTCGATCCCCGCTGTCTGCAACGAGCAGAACGTAAATGGTCGCTGTCGGCGTTAACTTTACCTCATCCCTTGGTACGGGTTGTCTTGGCCGAACAGATCTATCGAGCCTGGACCATTCTCAAAGGTCATCCGTACCATAAATAGTCCCCATTTATGAAGCAACCACAGGCTCTCAAAGACCATCAACGGGAACGGCGAACCTTTACTTCGCGTACCCTGATCGCCTTTACCATCGTGGTTGTGATGATGTTGGCCCTGGTGGCACGGCTGTTCTATCTGCAGGTGATGCAGTACGACACCTACCGGGCTAAATCGGATCAGAATCGTGTGCAGCTGCAGCCGGTGCCTCCTACTCGCGGGCTAATCTACGACCGCAACGGTCAGTTGTTAGCGGACAATCGCCCCAGTCATAACCTGACCCTGACTAAAGAGCAGGTGGACGATCTCGACGGCACCATCGATCGTCTGAAAAAAATCGTCAACATTGATGAAGATGATATCAAGCGCTTCAAACGACGGCTTAATCAACGTCGTCGTCCCTATCAGTCTGTCCCTTTGAGATTTAAATTGACCGATGAAGAGATCGCCCGCGTGGCGGTTAATTTTCATCGCCTGCCAGGGGTGCGGGTAGAAGCGGATCTGATCCGTTATTACCCCTACGGACAATCATTGGTTCACGCCCTGGGATATGTAGGACGCATCAACGATAAAGAACTAAAGCGGATCGACGAACAGAACTACAGCGGTACCCATCATATCGGTAAGTTGGGGGTGGAGAAATTCTACGAGGATATGCTCCACGGCCAAGTAGGACTGCAAAAAGTAGAAACCAACGCTCGTGGCCGTGTCATGCGGGTTTTGGAACGTCAGGATCCGGTTCCTGGCAAAGATATTCAATTGCACCTGGATATGCAGTTGCAGAAAGTAGCTGAAAAAGCTTTGGGTGACCGGCGCGGCGCCGTTGTTGCTATTGATCCCAGTAATGGTGGAATTCTGGCTCTGGTCAGTACACCGGGCTATGACCCCAATGCTTTTGTAACCGGTATCAGCGGCAAGGCATACAGGGGCCTGCAACAATCAGAAGATTTGCCTCTATTTAACCGTGCTATTCGCGGTCGTTATCCGCCAGCTTCGACCATTAAACCGATTATCGGTCTGGCTGCGGTTGATTCCAGTATTGTAAAACTGGATTACACCATCTTTGATCCTGGGTACTACCAGATTACCGTCGGTGGTCGTAAGTATCGGGATTGGAAAAAGTGGGGGCATGGCAAGGTCGATTTAGAAAAGGCGATCACCGAATCGGTGGACACCTATTTCTACGACGTGGGTCACCGTATGGGAATTGATCCCATGTCAGACTATCTGGGACGCTTCGGTTTCGGCAAGGTAACCAGTATCGATCTGCCGGAAGCGCACGCAGCGATACTGCCCTCACGGGCCTGGAAAAAACGGTCAAGAAATCGCCCTTGGTACACCGGTGATTCCCTCAATCTCAGTATCGGTCAGGGCTTTATGGTAGCCACCCCTTTGCAGCTGGCTACCGCTACCATGGCGATCTGTAATCGGGGAAAGTGGATTGCACCGCGGATGTTAAAAAACATAGAGGATGACCAAGCAACAGTCGTTGAAGTACCTCCCCATAAGCAGCTTGAAAATGTTTCCTTAACTAAGGATTCGTACTGGGATTATATTATCGATTCGATGATCGACGTGGTTCATGCCAAGAATGGTACCGCGCGGCGAATCAGCGAAGGCATAACCTATAAAATTGCCGGTAAAACCGGTACTGCACAGGTTTTGGGTATCAAGCAGGACGAGGAATATGATGCTGAGAAAATAGCGGAAAAGCATCGTGACCATGGCCTGTTTATCGGTTTTGCACCCGCAGAAAAGCCTACCATTGCTCTTGCCGTCATCGTAGAAAATGGAGGTGGCGGCAGTAGTGCGGCTGCTCCGGTGGCAAGACAGGTGTTTGATGCCTATATCCTCAAAGATCAACCGATAGCCTCCGAGGCCGTTGCATCTGTGACTTCTGGATCTTCGACGGGAGCTGAGCGATGAATTACCGCGATTTTCAACGCAGCATGCCGGAAGCGTCCAGCCACCTTCGCCGCGGACGGAGCTGGTGGTCTTATACCCATCTGGATGCCATTTTGTTGCTGTTACTCCTGGTCCTGGCGGGCTATGGGTTGTTTGTGTTTTATAGTGCCTCTGGTCAAAGCATGGGGGCATTGCAGAAACAGATTGTTCGTTACGGCGTGGCCTTCTCTGTGATGTGTGTGTTGGCTTGGATGAATCCGATCCATTTTCGGCGTTGGGCCCCCTGGATATTCGTGGTGGGCGTCGGGCTGTTGGTGGCGGTGCTGCTGGTGGGAATTGGAGCTAAAGGTGCTCAGCGCTGGATTGGTATTCCGGGTTTGCCGCGATTCCAGCCCTCGGAAATTATGAAGCTGATCGTGCCGATGACGTTGGCTTGGTATTTCGCCGAGAAACCCTTGCCGCCCAGACTTAAGCATATTGTCGTTGTCTTGGTGATGATCGCCATTCCAGTCGGATTGATTGCCAAACAGCCGGATCTGGGGACCTCTTTGCTGATAGGCGCATCGGGTATTTTCGTGTTGCTGCTATCGGGTATTCAGTGGCGCTACGTATTGGGCGCTGCCGGATTGGCAGGTGCCTTTGCGCCGCTGGTTTGGATGGGGATGCGTGATTACCAACGCCAGCGAGTATTAACCTTTCTGGATCCCGAAAGCGATCCTCTCGGGTCCGGTTGGAATATTATTCAATCGAAAACGGCCATTGGTTCTGGCGGCATCGACGGCAAGGGGTGGCTCAACGGTACTCAGTCACAGCTGGATTTCCTACCGGAAAGCCACACTGACTTTATTATTGCCGTGCTGGCGGAAGAGTTAGGGTTGGTCGGAATACTACTCTTGCTGGCCATTTATCTGTGTATTATCGCTCGTGGCCTCTACATCGCCACTCAAGCGCAAGACACTTTTGGTCGTCTATTGGCGGGTAGTTTGACCTTGACCTTCTTTGTCTACGTCTTCGTTAATATTGGAATGGTGAGTGGTATACTGCCGGTGGTTGGTGTGCCGCTGCCATTAGTTAGTTTTGGTGGTACATCTATCGTGACATTGATGGCCGGGTTCGGCATCATCATGTCCATACATACCCACCGACGAATGGTTACGCGTTAGCGCCTGTTATTACTTAGGTTATTGGATCGCTATAAACAGTTAGGGGAGCGCATCATGACAACTGTTTCTGTTCACGCAAAGGGAATATTGCCCATCGCACTGTCGATGGTAATGGCACTGACCACAGGATGTGCCAGCGCCGCTAAATCGGTCGGGTACGCTGATAATCCCAAAGCCAAGGCTTTTGTGGATAAGATGGTCAAACAGGGCTTTGATCGCGCCGAACTCAACACCTTAATGGCCAATGCTAAGCGCCAGGACGGAATCCTTAAAAAGATCTCAACGCCTGCTGAACGGCGATTGACCTGGGGATCTTATCGCAAGATTTTTCTCGGTAAGAAACGGATCCAGATAGGGGTCGAGTTCTGGAATAAGCATGCGGATACGCTGAATGCTGCCAGTAAGGCCTACGGTGTAGCCCCTGAGGTTATCGTTGCCATTATTGGTGTAGAGACCTTCTACGGCCGCATCGTCGGTAAAGACCGCGTCCTGGATGCCCTTGCGACACTGGCATTTGACTACCCCCCCCGTAGCAAATTTTTTACTGGTCAGCTGGAGCATCTGCTATTTCTGGCCAAAGAGGAGCAGCTCGACAGTACTGTTCTAAAAGGCTCCTACGCCGGTGCGATGGGTTATGGCCAGTTTATCCCCAGCAGTTATCGCCATTATGCGGTTGATTTCGATAAGGATGGCAAACGGGACATTCTCAACAACCCCGTTGACGCCATTGGCAGTGTCGCCAATTACTTCAAACAGCACGGCTGGAAGATGGGTGACCCGGTCACCGCTTCCGCAACCGTCGCAAAATCAGCAGATTCTGAACTGTTCAATAAGGGGCTGAAGCCCGTTAAGACCCTGGCACAGTGGAAGCAGCTTGGGGTATCACCAACATCTGCGGATCTTCCTGATCAGGCCATTGCAACGGCAATGAAGATGCAGATCGATGGTCGGGAAGAGCACTGGTTGGGGCTGCATAATTTTTATGTAATTACTCGTTATAACCACAGTCGTTTATACGCCATGGCGGTGCATCAGCTAAGCCAGGAAATCATCGCTGCCCGAAACAAAGCGAGTGGTAAGAGTTAACCGAATGATTGGATCTGTGAGTTTAAAGGCTGCTGTTGCTGTATTGGTTTCGGTATTTATAGTCGTACTGCTGTCGGGATGTGCGGGCAGTGGAAAGAAAGGCCGATACAGTATCGACCAGGATCACGGCCCCAAAGGCAATGTGGACCTTTCACAGGTGCCCGATGCGGTTCCTAAGGTAGAGCCAAAAAGTCGCGGTGGTAATAAGAGTAAGTATTCTGTGTGGGGTAAAACCTACTACGTTCTTCCCAGCAGCGACGGTTATCGGAAAATTGGTGAGGCGTCCTGGTATGGCAAGAAATTCCATGGCCATAAGACCGCCAACGGCGAAGTTTATGATATGTATGCTATGTCGGCGGCCCACAAATCCCTGCCGCTACCTACCTACGTGCGGGTAACCAATGTCAAAAATGGCCGGCAGGTGATTGTTCGGGTCAATGATCGGGGACCATTTCATGGCGCTCGACTAATCGATCTCTCATACGCTGCTGCCTACAAGCTGGATATGTTGAGGACGGGGACCGCAAAGGTTGAGATCGAAGCGATCAACCCCAGCACCTATTCCGCCACAAAACTGTCCCGCAAGGCGCGGGCCCCGGATACGATCCCGGTGGCTGAGCCTGTGCAACCCGCTAAGGCCACTGAAACCTTGGTTACGGCTAAACAGGGTCGTTATCTGCAGGTGGGCGCCTATTCCAGTTGGGCTTCGGCACAAAGTGTAAAAACTCAGCTACAGACACTCTTTTCAGATCTATCGGTGATCATCAATAAATTTGAAGGAACTAAAACGCTTTATCGAGTCCAGATGGGACCAGTAGATCATCTTGGCACCTTAAATGGACTTTATAATGTGCTTAAAACAGCAGGTTTCGAACAGCCTAGATTGGTGGACTTGCCCTGATCCATTCGCTACAGTAACCGCTCATTTCTTGCCCGCTTTGATAGAGAAACAATGAAGAAATTTGTCACCGCTTTTTCATCTTTTTTGATTCTGTCGATATTTACTGCACAGTTGTCGGCGGCTCCCGTTCTAATTCCTGCTCCACCGAAAATAGCAGCAACAGCTTTTCTGCTAATGGATGCGGATACCGGTAAAATTCTGGTTTCCCACAATGCCAGTAAAGCGATTCCACCCGCTAGCACCACCAAAATGATGACCAGCTACATTGCCGCCTACGAGATCGGTAAGGGCAATATCGGCATGGACGATCGTGTTCTGGTTAGTGAAAAAGCCTGGCGTGTTGGTGGCTCGAAAATGTTTATTCGGGAAGGGACCCAAGTTAAGGTCTCTGATTTGATGAAAGGGATCATCATTCAGTCCGGCAATGATGCCAGCGTTGCTCTGGCAGAGCACGTGGCCGGCAGTGAAGTGGCGTTTGCCGATCTGATGAACCAGCATGCTCAATTGCTGGGAATGAAAAACAGTCAATTCAAAAACGCTACCGGCCTGCCAGATGAAGGCCACTACGCTTCAGCCTTTGACTTAGCTCTGTTGGCGCAAGCGACGATCAACAATTTCCCAGAGCACTACAAAACCTACGCGGAAAAGTACTACACCTACAACAAAATTCGCCAACCAAACCGCAATAAATTGCTGTTTCGTGACAAGAGTGTTGATGGTCTCAAGACCGGACACACCGAAGCGGCTGGCTATTGTCTGGTGGCTTCGGCAAAACGCAATGGGATGCGTCTGATTTCCGTGGTGATGGGGGCCTACAGTGAAGAGGCCCGTGCCCAGGAAAGCCAAAAGTTGCTCTCCTATGGTTTTCGCTTCTACGAAACCCTAGAGCTCTACCAAGCTGGTGAAGTCCTGAATCAGGCCAAAATTTGGTCTGGAATGAAGGACCAAATTGCGCTGGGTACCATCGAACCGATCTCCATCACGATTCCAAGAGGGCAGTCAAAAGCATTGGCGGTATCGTTGGATCTGGATAAAACCATTAGCGCACCGGTGGTAGAAGGTGCCAGTTACGGCAAGCTTGTGGTCTCTCTAAACGGCGAAACTTTGTTGGAAACTCCGGTAGTGGCGCTGGAAGCCGTGGAGCCCGCCGGGCTTATTAAGCGGATCTGGCACAGCATCATGCTATTTTTCTTGAGCCTTATTGGTTCCTGATACAATGGCCCGTAAGTTATTTCGGGCCGTTTCCTTGACCCTGCTTCTGATCTCTTCCACATTTCTATCATAAAGCGTTGAGCTGAGAGCGACTGTAATGTCAGAGGTGGTTTACCTGAACGGTGAGTTTCTGGCACCGGAAGAGGCTAAGGTTTCGGTCTTCGACCGCGGATTTCTGTTTGCTGACAGCACCTACGAGGTGATCCCTTTTTACCAGGGCGTTGGTTTCCGACTGCGTCAGCATATGGAGCGGTTGCGGCAGGGCCTGGAAGCGATACAGATTGAGCTGGAAGCCGATCTAGAATCCCTCTGTAGTGAACTGGTGGCCAGAAATGGTGGCGGCAATCAGGCGGTTTATCTGCAAGTGACCCGTGGAGCTGATACCCGGCGACGCCATGCAATCAACCCGATTTTGAAGCCAACGCTGTTTATGGCCAGCTACCCCATTGAAGTGGGGTTATCACAGTCCTTGGCCAAAGTTCCCGGCATCAGCGCAATCACCACGGACGATATTCGTTGGCGTCGCTGTGATATAAAAACCACTGCCTTGTTAGCCAATATTATTGCCGTGCAGACAGCACTGGAAGCCGGAGCTCAGGAAGCACTATTTGTTCGTGATGGATTTCTCACCGAAGGCGCCACCAGCAATCTCTATCTGGTTCGTCAGGATGAAATTCTGACGCCTGCACTTGATAGCCATATACTCGGCGGTACCACTCGAAATCTTTTGCTGGAATTAACCCGGGAGAAGGGCATTTCCTGTACCGAACAAGACTTGCCCGTAACCTTGTTGGCACAAGCCGATGAGGTGTGGATTAGCAGCTCAACCCGCGGTGTTATACCGGTGGTGAGGGTTAATGGAAAACCCGTGGCAGATGGTAGCCCTGGCCCCATGTGGCATAAAGTGGCTAAACTTTATCAAGCATTTGAAAAGCAAATATTTAAAGGGCAGCGCCAATAAGGCGCTGCCTGTCAAAACGACGGATTAACTACGAATGACAGAACAACAGCCCCCTAAAATAGAGTTTCCTTGCCCAGGCTACTCCATCAAAGTGATTGGACGGGATGAACCGGGTTTACGGGATATGGTGGTGGAAGTAATGCAGAAGCATGACAGTGGTTTTGATACCAGCACCATTACCGAACAGCCCAGTCGTAACGGCAGTTTTTTGTCGGTGCGAGTGAAAATTACCGCTACGGGTCCAGTTCAGCTGAAGGCAATTCATGAAGATCTGATGGCCTCTGGCCGCGTGCAGATGGTGATCTGATGACTGATGTGATCATCCGTAGGCTAGGTCAGCAGCCCTATGAGCCAATATTTGAGGCGATGCAGCGTTTTACTGATGAGCGTGATGGTGAAACCCTGGATGAGATCTGGGTGTTGGAGCACGATCCGGTATTCACTCAGGGGCAGGCGGGTAAAGAGGAACATCTGCTGGCACCGGGTGATATTCCAGTGGTTAAGGTGGATCGAGGCGGACAGGTGACTTATCACGGTCCCGGCCAGCTTGTGGTGTATCTGTTGCTGAATCTTAAGCGCCTGAAAATCGGTGTTCGAGATTTAGTGACCTTGATGGAAAAATCGGTGGTCCACGTGATGGATCATTATGGCATTGAGGCCTATCCAAAAGCGGATGCGCCGGGGGTGTATGTCAACGAAGAGAAACTGGCATCGTTGGGGTTAAGAGTGCGCCGAGGCTGTAGTTTTCACGGCATGGCTCTCAATGTCGATATGGACTTGGCGCCGTTTCAGCGCATCAATCCCTGTGGCTACCCAGGACTTAATATGGTGCAGGCGAAACAGCTGGCCAGTGCCGCTACTGTGGCGGATATCAGCGATATTCTGGTGCGATACTTGACTGCTGAGTTGGGTTATAATTGCGCCTCGGAGAAACAGCAGTTGGATTAGAAAATATGTCAGAGCAGTCAGAACAGCCAAAGAATAAGCGGGTAGAGCAGGGAGTAAAACTTCGTGGTGCCGAGAAAGTGTCACGTATCCCGATTAAGGTGATACCCACCGAAAAGGAGGATCTCCCTAAAAAACCCTCCTGGCTGAAAGTGACGCTTGGTTCGACTCCAAAGGTCAACAGCATCAAAAAAGCCCTTCGCAAGCATAAGCTGGCGTCAGTGTGCGAAGAGGCCAGCTGCCCCAATTTGGGTGAGTGCTTCAGCCATGGTACCGCGACCTTTATGATCATGGGTGACATCTGTACCCGTCGTTGCCCGTTTTGCGATGTTGCCCATGGCCGTCCCAATGCATTGGATCAAAATGAGCCTCGCGAACTGGCTGAAGCCATTGCTGATATGGGGCTGAAGTATGTGGTTATTACCTCGGTGGATCGTGACGATCTGCGTGATGGTGGTGCTTCACACTTTGTTGATTGTGTCCGTGAAACACGTGCCCGTTGCGAGACAATTGAAGTCGAAACGCTGGTGCCTGATTTCCGCGGACGTATGGATGTTGCCTTGGACGAACTAGAGGTTTGTCCACCCGATGTCTTTAACCATAATATGGAATCTGTGCCTCGTCTGTACAAAAAGATCCGTCCAGGCTCAGATTACCAATGGTCTTTGGAACTGCTGAAGAAGTTTAAGGCTCGTTGTCCCGACGTAACCACCAAGTCCGGTTTGATGGTGGGTTTGGGAGAGAGTAACGAAGAGATTGTGCAGGTGATGAGAGATCTGCGTGAACATGATGTAGACATGATCACCATCGGCCAATACCTGCAACCCAGTCGTGACCATCTACCGGTTGATCGCTTTGTTCATCCTGACGAGTTTGACGAATTTGCTCGCATCGCCAATGAGCTGGGCTTTAAACATGTTGCCAGCGGCCCCTTGGTCAGATCCTCCTACCACGCTGACAAGCAAGCCCACGGGGGCACGGTTAAATAGCTAGAGATTCGTCTGGCAATAAAAAAGGCATTCTTCGGAATGCCCTTTTTGTGGTCGTGGTTTATGATCCGTTATTGATTCCAGCTAGCCTCTCCACTACCTATACTGCCGTCGTCATCCTGGTCCCAGCGTTTGATGCCGGTAGAGGTGATCTCCAAGTAGCCATCACCATCTTGGGCGGTTCCCGTGATAGGGGTGGCCCTTAAGGTATAGCTGCCAGCGGCGACCGCCTCGATGGTTAGATCATAGTACTTGGTATTGGAATCCACTGGCGCTTGTGACGGGTAAACTGTCGTCAGCGGGGCTTTGGAAGAGCCGAGGACATCAGCGCCGACGTAGGTGTTATTGTCAGACCTGAATCGTTCCATGGCGGTGGCAAATGCCAGTAGGGCTCCTTGAGCATCTGTCCGTCGACCATCAACTAATTGGCTTTGATAGCTGGGATAAGCCACCATCAGCAGTATGGTTGCTATGGCGACGGCTACCATAACTTCTACTAGGGTGAATCCCCCGAGGCTCTTTTGGGGTCTGGTCTGCATCAGTTATTTTCCTCGATCCAGTAGGTACGAACCGATTCAACATCCGTATTTACTTGGTCCAGACGTTCCGGACCTACCCATACTGTCGGTTTGCTATCGAGGGTGTCAATGACTGTTGGGGTTGCTGGGATACTACCGATTTGTAGTTGTATCACCCGATCACTCTTGTTGACGGTGGTATCACCCGTGATATCTAACATCGGAGTGGCATCGAACAGGCTGACCAGATAAGCACGGCTGGTGCCCTGAGCGGGATTACAAGAGCCAGATGCAGGAGGGGTCGGTTCGTAGGTGGTAAACACTATCTGGTTCTGAATCGTAGTGCTTCCCGCCAGAACTTTTTCACCGCTATTTTCCATACGGATGTACCAGCCATGTTTGCGGGATGCATCGGTATTGGAAAGAGCTATCTCGGCGGCATCCTGTTCCGTTGATGTGCCTTCCTGTACCAGATTGTCGGTTGCATCATAGAGGTCGGTCTCTTCGAAGCCACTATAGCTGCTTGGAGGAGCGTGGGTATCCACCTGTTTGATCATATAAAAGCGATCATCCACACCTGTATCTAATGGGTGAGCCCGATACCCTGATCCCACAGCAACGGAAAGATAACGATCTTTCCCGTCAACAGCTAATGCCAGGTCTGGTGGGTAGAAGAATCTGCGGTTAGTGGCCGCAGTTGATCCGGCCAGGTCGGCGATTACACCTCCTGTGGCTAACTGGTTTGCCCTTGAACCCTCTTCGTTGATGTCAATGCGCCAGATCTGACCGCCCATATCGCCAACATACATTTGATCGACAATACCATCTCGATTCATATCAATGACACGTACATCCGAAGGGATGCTGTAATCCATGTCACTCAATACCAAGTCATGTCCACTGTGATTGCCAGCGGACCATAACAGAGCGCCGGTTTCAGCATTAACCATGTAGATGGCATTACCCATATCATCGGTGGTACGCACGGTTACGTTATCCTGGTCGCTGTCGTAACCACCTGCAAAGATTAGGACATCGTAGGTAGCAGCCGTTGCGCTGGGAGATTCCTTCATATAAACCTTGGACTTGATCGGTTCTGACCAGGTTTGTCCCAAGTCTGCAAAGTCACCGCTGCCGCCACTGATCTGCCACATCAATTCAGGATTATTCACATCGGTTACGTCCAAGGCGTAGTAGTTTCTTCCGCCTCTGCGCATTCCTGCATATAGGCGGGCAAATTCGCCGCTATCTTTCAGATCACCATCGTTGTTGGCATCTTTAGTCCAGAGTGTTAAGCCGCCATCCAGTCCATAGGGTCTGGAAGAGACGCTGGCATTGACAAAATAGGTGTTTAGATTGGCGAGTAGTTCTTGAGGGATAAAGGCAAACTGCTCAATACCCGTATTGATATCGACGGCATGGAGGTAGCCTTCGTTGGTACCAAAGAAAATCGTGCTTTCGATGGTGGTAGAGTTCCCATCGTAGGTGATTAACTCTGGGCGTGAGTGCAAAGGATCGCCCATTTCGAGTCTTGCCGCATCATTGGTATCAAGACCTCGGGTCCATTTGAGTAGGTCAGTTCGGTAACTATCCGATTCTGCAGTGATGTTCAGCAGATCTTTGGTGATTAGTGCGTTGGATTCGCTGACAGCATTTTCAGTGACGCTGAGAACAGAGCTGGAAGCCACATTGGTAAACAGATTTCTGGAGGACGGGATTTTACTCGCAGCGCCTCCGTCCTCTACCACATTGCCATCTTCGTCATTAGACCAGAAGCTTTTTGAATCGATTGCAAAGAACCCTGTTGAGGAATCGATAGCCACCTCCTGAGGAGTGTGGTTGTCGTATAAGGTTGCTGGGTTACCTTTGAGCTGGTACTTCTTAAGATTGCCGTACCATTTCGCGGTTTCCTGCGGCTTAAACAGTGCAAAGTAAACGTCATCGCGGTGTGCAAAGCGGTTAAATTGGTTAATTGTGACACTGGGTTCAACAAAGGTGGTGTTTACCGCCTTAATGGTTTTGATGATGGTATCGAATGCGCTGGTCAGCTCAGTGGCTGATTCCGCTTCATGGAATCCACCACCGCCTTGGGTCGCGAGATTTCTTAACCAGTCGTCGGAAAAATTGAAGCCGATGGTATGGGTAGTGATGTTTTGATCTTGTGACATTGAAGCCAGCTGATCGCTGTTTTTAAGGAAATAGGTGATCTCAGGACCGCAGGCGGAATCATCAGTATCTACGCAACTTGTGTCACCAGTCATCGTCTTAACTTTGTCTGCTGAGGTATTCACGCTGGCGTATCCATCAGTCAGCAACACAATATGGTTTGACTGGCAAGATTCAGAAATTGGACTGATATAGGTGGGGGAGCCGGTAATTTCTTCATCTGCGCAGGCGCTGCTTCCCAGATTATCGTCGGAGCAACCACTGGGTTGCACTAGAGCGCCGCCGGTATAAGAATCTGAATGAGACACTCGAGTGGCAGCTTTGGCAGAATCACTACCTGAGCCGCGGGTTTTACCGTAATCGATCTGTTCACCGCGATAATAACGGGCGGCCTCATAGAGACTGTCGACGATTGGCGTACCACTCTTGTGATCCAAATTATTTACGATTTCGATTAGTTTACTTCGAACGGTATTACTGCTCGTGGGTACCGTTGTTGGGTTGGCGTAGTAAACTAGGCGAGGTGCGAGGTTACTTCCGTCGTAAGACTCGACAACCCTTTTGCCACTACCCGTTATGATGAAGGTCATGCTATTGCCGGCAGCCCAATCACTTCGGGCCAAAATTTCGTTCACTACGCTGGATATATCAGGACTGCGCTGCAGGTCATGTTCAACGGTCCACTGATCGCTGATAGACCAAGTTTCGCTTGCGGTGGTCGTAGTTCGTCCACTGATATTGGAAGCGGATGTGGTGAAAGTCGTTGAGTTTCCGACATCCTCGCCCTTGATGGTTAGCGAAGTTGCTGTGGTTGGGTCGGTTTCATCTACAGCAAACTCGAGGAATGCGCTGGATATTGTTGCACCCTGATTGAGTTGAACATTGTTAAAGCGAATACCAATTTTCTGAGTAGAGGACTCGGTAACCAGTTCAAGGTCGGAACTGTCCAAATCCATCGTACCACTGCTGGATTCTTCTGCGTCGTCACTGCTGCTAGAAACCCGGACACCAAACTCGTGATTCATACAGCCTGAAGGATTGCTGGCTGGGTCGTATGTTATGTCCAATTGTGGGGCTTGGCTGGGGTCGTTCTCATAGGATTTAGCGATACGAAGACCGGCACTGCCTGTAAGGATCAGTGACAGACTGTTACCGCCGCACCAACCACTGCGGTTCACAATTTCCTGGATGATAGAGGTTAAGTCAGGACTATCATAAGTACTTCCGTCTACCCAGGCGGTGAGGCCCCCTGAACTGCTCCAAGATACGCTGGCTGTAGTCCGTGGCCGACTAATACTACCGAGGTTGTCTGCCGTAGTGGAAAACTGGCTACTCTGGTCCGTATCGTGGCCGTAAATAGTTAAGCTAGTGGTATCGCTACTATCGGCGTCAGCGGTGAAGGAAGCGACCGCAGAACTGATCGTAGAACCCTGGGGAATGTTGATATTGTTGAATCTAAGACCAATGGTTTGGTTGCTAGGGGTTGTGCTGGATGTCATGTAGGTAACATGCAATTGGGCCGCTGCACTAGCTTCGCCGTTTTCCGATTCAACCCACCTGATTCCAGTGCCGCTGATATGTTCGATAACAAAGGCGACAGGATCGTTCTCTGACCAGCCACTACGGTCGACTATTTCCTGTAGGACAGTACTGACGTTGGGAGAGATCAGGGCATTATTTACCGCTGGATTCTCAGTGATGGCCCAGGTGGCACTGTTACTGGTTTTGGTGCGGCTAGAGATATCCCATTTGCTATTGCCGTAACTCGCCGCAGAATCGGTATCTTCGCCATAAATTCGGATCGTTACAGGATCTGATGAAGCGCTATTCTCTTCATCAATTTCAAATTCCAGTCGTGCATCAGCGATGGTGGCGCCATCGGGAATTGCCAAACTGGAAAATCGTAAGCCAACGATTTGTGTATCGCCGCCATCGCTCATGAGTTCGAGGTCACTACTGGTTCGAGATATACTGCCGCTGGAAACGTCTTCCTCTGCATCGTCAAAACTATCACTAACTTGAACGGTGATGGTTGTCGGAGTGCCTGTAACATAGTTGATATGGAGTTGGGCTGCGGAGGCAGACTCGCCTTCGTAGGCTTCCATCCAGCGGATACCGCTGCCAGTGACATGATCGAGTATTAAAACCATAGGGTCGTTTGCGGCCCAGTCACTTCTATCAACGATCTCCTGCACTACTGCGTTAATTGTGGGGGAGCTAAAAGTTGAGTCGACAGACGGGTTGCTAGTGATTGCCCATGTGGTATTGGCACTGGTTTTTGTACGGCCACTGATATCGTTGGTAGCCGTACTAAAGG
This sequence comes from Motiliproteus sp., assembly GCA_026196225.1. Taxonomy (GTDB): domain Bacteria; phylum Pseudomonadota; class Gammaproteobacteria; order Pseudomonadales; family Balneatricaceae; genus Motiliproteus. Next base: position 32,645 of record JAPHRD010000020.1, on the reverse strand, counting down.
TTGGAGGATTGTCAGCATCTTGCCCTGAAATCAGGACCGTAACATCGTTAGCAGAAGCCCCATTTTGCTCATCCACTTCGAACTCAATCCAAGCGTTGGTAATCACTGCATTCTGAGGAACATTAACACTGCTAAAACGAAGGCCGATGGTTTGAACGTAGCCATCACCTTGCATCAGTTCCAGGTCAGAACTGTTTAAGTAGATGCTGCCATTACTTCGCTCTTCCGAATCATCACTGCCACTATTTATCCGTACGGAAACGGAGCCGCTGACAGAGCTTGCAACGGTTGTCATATCGAGTGCAGATGAGCCTAAGGTTACAGAAGTATCCCCCCCCTGCTCAGCGTCATCGTCGCCATCGTTGATGGAAGAGGAGGTGGTTCCATCAATGGCATCCTGTACTACTGTGGTGGTAATGGTTTGATCAATATCGGTTACTGGGTAGAGGATCGGGCCACCAGGGTTGGTAAATCGCATTAAACCAACATTGATATCTTCTGAGGTGTTGAGAATGCTGGTCAATGCTGTTTTCATTCGGTCCAATCGAGTAGTGCTACCCCCATCTGTGCTGGTCATCGAACCAGAAGTATCGAGCACAAAGAGAACATTTGGCTGGACTGTAACGTTGGTACTACCGCCGAAATAAATTTCGGTGTCATCTGCCCATACCGGTGTACAGATCATAAAGGTCGTCAAAAAGCCCAAGGCTTTTGTTCGAATTTGGCGACTGATAGTGTTCATGATCGTTCTCCTAACCAATGTTCAACTGCTATTGGTCTGTTGAGGTAACAAAACTTACGCGATAAAACCCCTGACGAATCAGAGTGCTTGAATTCAGGTCGGTCATTTCACCGGTTCCATGTACTTCATAACGGTAGGTTGAAGCGGTACCTAGTGAATTGCCGGGGGCGATGCCTTCCCCCAAGAATCGGGTCTGTGCGGTTGCCGTAACGCCAGAAGTCCCAACGGTCACATTGTCCACGGACGAATAGCCGTCGGAGGCGTCTGTAGCCTCAAACATTAGAGCTTCTACATCAAAGCCATATTCAACAGCGCTTTCGGCTGCCTGAAAGGTACGGTTGTAGGTCTGTGCATTGGCAGCCATCTTCTCCTCAAAAGATGAGGTTTTGCTAGCGGTTGCGGCAATCATCGTGACGACTACTATCACCAATAGGCAGGCGATCAAAACTACCCCACGTTGCTTGTTGGGTAAGTCTGACTGTTTGATTGGATTCATAGGCGTCATCGTCAGGTACCCAAATTTCTAAGGTAGATTGTTGTGGTAAAGACCTGCCTCAATCGCTTGTCGGCCGGATGGACTGTTTCCGGAGACGAAGCCCCCAGTGGTTCTACATCGGCACCCGGTAATAGATAGGTTTCACTATCATCGTCTTGAAGAACGGGCTCTGTTGCACTGACCAGTATCGACAAGCGAACCGCTTCGACATCACCAAAATCTAGGCTAGAGGTATCTGCCGGTACAAAGCGCATATTGCCGCTAGCTAAGCGCTCTCCGTAGAGAATTTGCAACTGTTCAATACCTTCCACCAACTCTTGTTCACGGCCGGTAATGGTGGCGTCGTTGGCAGCGTGGTAGGTGGAGTCGAAGTGATATAGTGAGTAGATATCTTCGCCGTGGGAGTTGTTTCGTCCCGTATCTTTGACGTAATAAGCAAGCGCTTCGAAGGTCATAACCTGAGCATCTTCGTCATAGGGTTTGCTCAGATTATTCGAAGAGTTGTGGGAGTTGGAGTGAGCAAGGGTAGTGTGGTTGTCGCCGTGTTCATCGTTGACCATATTAACGATTCTGAACATGTCCGCATTTTCGCAATCGGAGACAATAGCTACGTCGTATTTATTCAATCCGACGCTGTTGTCGTCGATTTTTATATTGGCATTTACCGCCTCACAGGAGGTGATACCGTTGCCGTTACATACTACGTTGACTCCTGAGGGTGATACATATTGAACGTAAACGATATCGCTACCATTTGGGATGCCGCTGATAGAGTCCAAGTCATCATTACGATTAGCTACGTTCCAGGCCGTACTGTCACTCTCATAGCCCATGATTCCGTCGTTACTAAGATCTATAGTGGGAGGATCATCAGCGATAATATTCATATCGATGAGTGCGGGATCAATGCAACCTTGATAACCGGCCATGCGGATATTGCGGGTGAGAATATCCATAGCCAGGCGGCCATTCTCCTGGATCCGGGCGTAGGAACGGGCAACTCTATCAGTATTGCTACTGCCCAGAAATATCTGGAAAACGCCCAACATCAGCATGCTACTGACAACCAGCGCAATCATCAGCTCAACCAATGAAAGGCCGCGTTGTCTTTTGGGACTTAAATGATTTGCGCTATTCATAATTTTAATTTGCTAATGTGAAGTCTAAAGAAAATTGTTTGGTTCTCGAGGCTTTGTTGCTACTGCTGGTGACGCTCCAGTCGACTTCGTCCCAGCTAACAGTAATGGTGAATGTGGCGCCGCTGGCTGTTACTTCCCCGACGCCTCCCGGAAGTAGAGCCTGGTAGGCACTGTTATCGTTACCAACACCGGTTACATCGATAAAATTTTCACTCCACTGGCGGATATCGTGAACCCGTAAATTTGCCTCTGAACAGCCATTGCTGTTTGTAGAGCAACTGGTCGACGATGGCATCGCCATTGAGGAGGTGTTGAGTTCGTAATTGGAGCTGTTGTTGAGGGCATAGCTGGCGTTTATACGAATCCGATCGGCATAATCGTAAGCTAACTGGCTTGCCTGAGATCGGTAGTAGGCACTCCGATTAGTCTGTAATCCGGTAATTTGTAGTGCCGTGGCTCCCAGCAGAGTGCTGGTCAGCAAAACAATGGCAATCAGCACTTCCAGCATGCCTACACCATACTGGTCTTTTTTCGTCGACGTGCCTCCAAGTGGCTTTAAATGGTGAGCTATGGACATGATATGTTGCTCGCACTGCCGTCGTGATCATTAAAGATTCCGTCATTATTATCGTCAGTTGCTAAGCGTGAGGTTCCTGAGATATTAACGACAATGGCCTTCGCCTCAGAGGCTCCTCGATCATCGCAAAGAGTCATGGTCCCTGAACTTGGATCCGACGCATAAAGAAAACCGTTGGCGTTGAAATGAAGTTTTCCGGTGCCGAAACTGAATCCTGATTCCCGTAGGGTATTGCCACCTTCAAGCGCTTCTTGATAGAGAATCAGTTCGTCGCTGCCATCAATGACGGCATTGCCTGAATTATTACCGTCGCTGAAAATGATCCAACCCGTTTCCCAGTTGTTGGAATCATTGCAGCTAGAGCCGTTGCTGCTGGCACAAATGGTTACGATGGTGCGTCTGCTGGCTGCTTCCCCTCGGGCATAATGGATAGCGCCAATCAATGTATTGATCTGACCGCTCAGTCGGTTGTCTTTGATAAATGTAGAAAAATTGGGGGCGATGATACCACCAAGTATGGCAACGATGACCACCGTTACCATCAGCTCTATCAATGTAAACCCCTGTGCAGACTTCATCGTTTTTAGCTTCCGCAAAGTACTATTACCCGATAATTACCTTAACCGATCACCTTCAAGTTTAGCGTTGATCTGGCGCAGTGTATTGACAGCGGGATGTTGCGCTAAGTCAATAAAAAAGGAGCTAAAACAGCTGTTTAAAAACGCTTGTTAATGCTTTCAAAAGAATAGATCAGTTAGGGAGGGAAATCAGTTTAGGGGCTGGCGGCAGCCTGCTAACAGCAACAGGATGGTGGTCAGCTGGGTCCAAGGAGACTGCTGGCTGGCGCCTTTGATGGCGCGATCAACTTCACCGCATTTTTGTAGCAGAGTCGATAATAAGGTGTTTGAGTTTCTACGCAGGGCTTTGTTGACCAGTGACTTGCGCTTGCCCCAGATTCGGTGTTTCTTAAACTGAGGTTCACTGACGCTGCCACCGCCGGTTTCTAAAGACAGATTCAGCAGGGTTCGCAGGTCGCGGCTCAGAGCCCAAAGTACTAGGGTAGGTTCTATCCCTTCTGCCCGCAGCCCCTGGATGATCTTAACGCAGCGTTGCTGGTCGCCAGCCAGGGCAGTATCCATCAGGGTAAAGAGGTCGTAGCGAGAACTGTCCGATACGCTGGCCAAAATCTCCTGCTCGGTGATCGCTTGTCCGGCATAGATCAACCGCAGCTTTTCAATCTCCTGAATCGCAGCAAGAAGGTTGCCTTCAACGCGGTCGCAGAGCATTTGTACTGCGGCGGGATTAGCTTCCATTCCAGCTTGGCTAAAACGCCCCTTTATCCACGCGGGAAGACGTTCTACCTCAATGGGCCAGAATGTGATCATTGCGCCTGCACTTTCTACGGTCTTGGCCCATTTGCTTTTCTGGCTGCTGCCATCGAGCTTTGGACAGTAGATAACCAACAGGGTGTCGGGGGAGGGGGATTTCAGGTAGCTGACCAGAATATCTGTACCGCGGGGGCCCGGTTTTCCGTTAGGAATATGCAGTTCAATCAGTTGTTTTTCGGCAAACAGTGACAAGCTGTTGGCTTTCTCGAGCAGGGACTCCCACTGGAATCCCGATTCGGCGTGGAGCACTTCCCGTTCCAGAAAACCTTGATCTCGTGCCGTTTTACGGAGCAGATCGCTGGCCTCCTGAATCAACAGAGGCTCATCTCCATGGAGTAGGTACACCGGCCGTAGTGGCTGTTGGAGATGGGATTTCAGTTGATCCGAGTTGAGCTTCAAAATATGCCTTTCAGTCGGTCAGTTAGCGGGCTGCCAGGCCCAGATAGCGGCGTACCAGTTGACGGGCTAGGTTATCCTGCATCTCACGACGGAGCTGCGCTTCTTCGGCATCACCAGCGGTGATGTTATCTTCATCGAAGGTGTAAAAGCGCTCAACGATCAGCTCGGTGGGAGGCAGGACCAGCTTATCGCTCCCTTGACGAATTTGGAATCGGACAGCAGAGCGCAGCTCATACTCTCTGGTTTTCGCGCTGGAGGTAAGGGTAGCAGCCCGTCGTTTGGATGTTTCTGATAAAACTTCCAAGTGATAGGGGGCCGCACCAGAATTGCCAACCAGGGTCACGCCGTTGCTTTTTAGCAAGCGTCGTGTGGCTTTGGTTACATTGGTTTCAGAAGCAGCAGTGAAATAGATCCGCTTTAGCGACTCTGGGACTTCTACAGAACCTCGTAGCTGAAAGCCGCAGGCGCTGACTAGCACCGACAGTGTTACCACTGTCAGTGCTGACAACCAGCGAGTTCTCATAGTGGAAAGCAAATTTGCGGTCATTAGCCACTTACCACGATATTGACTAGTTTCTGGGGTACAACAATGACCTTACGAATGGTTTTGCCTTCAGTAAAGCGGGTCACGTTTTCGTTGGCCAATGCCACCTGTTGCACATGATCGCGGTCAGCATCTGCGGGGACATCGATCTTTCCGCGCAGTTTGCCATTCACCTGTACGACCATTTCGATGCTGTCCCGAACCAGAGCCGATTCATCCAGTTGTGGCCAAGGAGCGGTCAAGGAGTCGTCTTCCTGACCCAGGGCTTTCCACATCTCATGGCAGATATGAGGAGTGATCGGAGACAGCAGTAAAGTAGCAGCTTGTAGCGCTTCTTGAACCACCGCTCGTCCCTGTGGGCTGACATCGATAAAGCGACTAATCGTGTTAGTCAGCTCCATGACTGCGGCGATAGCGGTGTTGAAAGTCTGACGGCGCTCGATATCGTCGCTGACCTTGCTGATGGTTTCATGGGTCTTGCGACGGAATTCCTGCTGTTTATCATTCAACGCGGAAGTATCCAGTGCTTCAACCGGACCCGCTTGGGTGTGGTCGAAGACTAGCTTCCAGAGGCGGCGTAAGTAGCGATGGGCGCCTTCTACACCACTGTCAGACCATTCCAGAGACTGTTCTGGAGGGGCAGCAAACATCATAAACAGACGAACAGTATCGGCACCGTAGCGATCGATCATTACCTGTGGGTCGATACCGTTATTTTTCGACTTGGACATCTTTGACATGCCCGCGTGCAGTACCGGCTGGCCATCTTCAACATGGGTAGCTCCGGTTACCCGTCCCTTGTCGTCGGTCTCAACGTTAACGTCAGTTGGAGAGATCCAGTCCTGGCCACCTTTTTCATCTTCACGGTAGAAGGTTTCGGCCAATACCATGCCTTGACACAGCAGGCGCTTGTAAGGCTCGTCGGAGTTGACCAGGCCTTCATCGCGCATCAACTTATGGTAGAAGCGGGAGTAGAGCAGGTGCAGGATGGCGTGCTCAATACCACCGATATATTGATCGACAGGCAGCCAGTAGTTGGCTTTGTCGGGATCTAACATGGCGTCGCTGGTGGTGCGGCAGGCGTAGCGGGCGTAGTACCAGCTGGACTCCATAAAGGTGTCGAAGGTGTCGGTTTCGCGTTCGGCGGCCCCGCCACACTTAGGGCAGGTGGTATTGATAAAGCTTTCCATTTTCTTGATGGGAGAACCAACGCCATCAAATTCAATATTTTCAGGAAGCTTGACCGGCAACTGATCTTCCGGTGTAGGCAGTGGTCCACAGCTTGGGCAATTGATAACCGGTATCGGTGATCCCCAATAGCGCTGGCGGGAAACGCCCCAGTCGCGAAGACGGTAATTAACGGTGACTTTACCTTTGCCCCGGGTTTCCAGATCGGTGGCGATCATCTTGAAGGCAACATCAAACTCTAGATCACTGTAGTCTCCGGAGTTGACCAGCAGGCCTTTTTCGGTGAAGGCTTCCTTTTCCAGATCTATTTCTTCATCAGGATTGATCGGACGAATCACCTGTTTGATCGGCAGGTCATACTTGTGGGCAAACTCCCAGTCGCGCTGGTCGTGGCCGGGAACCGACATCACTGCCCCGGAACCGTAATCCATCAAGACGAAATTAGCGGTCCAGACCGGCACTTTCTCACCAGTTAGGGGGTGGATCGCTTCGATACCTAGCGCCATGCCTTTCTTTTCCATGGTCGCCATATCGGCTTCGGCCATTTTGATGTTTTTGCATTCATCAACGAAATCGGCCAGTTCGGCATTGTTTTCAGCGGCTTGCAGGGCTAGAGGATGCTGCGCGGCAACGGCTACGTAGGTTACACCCATCAAGGTATCGGGGCGGGTTGTGAAGACTTCGAGATCGCCGTAGCCCTCTACGTGAAAGTTCAGTTCGACCCCTTCAGAACGTCCGATCCAGTTACGCTGCATGGTGCGGACCTGTTCGGGCCACTCTGCCAGTTGATCCAGGTCTTCCAGCAACTGATCAGCGTAGTCGGTAATCTTAAGGAACCACTGAGGAATTTTCTTGCGCTCAACAATAGCGCCGGAACGCCAGCCACGACCGTCGATAACCTGCTCGTTGGCCAGTACGGTTTGATCAACCGGATCCCAGTTAACCTCGGATTCTTTTTTGTAGACCAGGCCTTTTTCCATCAGCTTGGTAAAGAACCACTGTTCCCAGCGGTAGTATTCGGGATGACAGGTGGCGACTTCACGATCCCAGTCGTAACCGAAACCCAGAGATTTAAGCTGGGTTTTCATGTATTCAATATTTTCGTAGGTCCACTTGGCTGGCGCTACGTTGTTCTTGATCGCTGCGTTTTCGGCAGGCAGACCGAATGCATCCCACCCCATGGGCTGGAGGACGTTTTTACCCTGCATCCGTTGGTAACGGCTGATGACATCGCCGATGGTGTAGTTGCGAACGTGCCCCATGTGCAGTCGGCCACTGGGGTAGGGGAACATGGAGAGGCAGTAGAATTTCTCTTTACTGGTGTCTTCCTCGACTTTAAAACTTTGGTTTTCTTCCCAGTAAGATTGGGCCGCGTTTTCCAGTTGCTGGGGTTGGTACTGTTCGTTCATCTTGCCTCGATACCGATAAGAAATTCTGCGCAAATCCGATATTTTTCCGGTTGCTTTAGATGCAGTGAAAATAATTTGAAAAAATTGCGACTAGGATACAATAGAAGGGGTAAGACAGATAGGGATCAACGTCTCTAAAGCACTAGTTTTAGGGATTTAGATCATCCATAAGCTCTGGATGGAGTTAGATATAGCAATGAACACTGATGATCGTGCAAACAAATCGGTTCCAGAACATTCCAAAGAGGCACCAGCGGTCTATAACCGCTTGCTGGAGCGGGTATATCTGTCCATTGATGGCTTTGAAAAACGTTCCTGGCCATTTATTAAGGAAAAGATCGAAGAAGCCGCCGAGGTAGAGCTGGCTGCAGAGGAGATGACTCGCGAGGAATTGGATCTGCTGCAAGCGTATCTGAAGCGGGATCTAAAGGATCTCGGTTACTACGCCCATAAAACCGGGGAGGGGGTCGCCTCCTGGTTGAAGTTTGATTTGAATATTCTCGAGCAGCGGGTGGTGGAAATGCTCAAGGAGCTGGCCGACAAAACCCGGATTGAACAGGTAGAGTTAAACCAACGGCTTGAGCATGGCCCGGAAGACTATATTGTCGGAGAGATCTCGGGTGTGGGCACATTGCGCTGTTTGGAATGCGGCTCACTGGTACAACTGACAGAGGCTGCGGTTATTGAGCCTTGTCATCAGTGCCAGTCCCACTATTTCCACCGAGACAGTACTATCTGGCCCTGATTACTAGGATCAAGTGAGCTGTTGTTGAGTTGATTGTTGGCGCCGCTTTTGAATCAAGATAGCGGCGGCCAGCAAGGCGCAGATCAGTAGTACCGGTGTAGACCCCCAGCGATTAAAGGGGGTTTGACCGCTCATGGCCAAAACTTCACCGCGTAGTACCGTAGCCACAAACTGTGGACTCTGTTCCACAATGCGACCTTTTGGATCCACGATAGCACTGATTCCGTTGTTGGTTCCTCGCACCAGAAAACGCCCATTCTCCAGCGCCCGCATACGTGCCATCTGCAGATGTTGATGGGGTGCCAAGCTATCGCCAAACCAGCTGTCATTGCTGAGTGTCAGCAGATAATCCGCATTGCGGGCGTCTTTGGCCACCAGATCCGGGTAGACAATCTCATAGCAGACGAAGGCAGCTATCTTCTGATCGTTTGCCAGAGATAGGGGAGGCTGGTTTGCCGGTCCCAGACTGAAGCTGGACATGGGTAAATCAAAGAACCTGATCAATCCTCGCAACATAGATTCCAGCGGAACGTATTCTCCGAAGGGTACCAGGCGCTGCTTGTGATAGATGCCTTGGGCTGTGGCTAGGCCGACGATGGAATTGAAATACCGATAGCCTTCGCCGTCACTTTCTCGACTGGGAATGCCTGTGATCAGACCAACTTCTGCTTGCGCCAAGCGTTGCTCCAGTGGTTCCAACGATGGGCGGATTCTATCCAGCAATAGCGGAATGGCGGTTTCTGGCCAGATGATCAGCTGTTGATCGATATTTTGCAGCGTGGCTTTCAGATAGGTATCGATAATCTGTTGTCGATAACCGGGATTCCACTTCAGATTCTGGGGAATGTTTCCCTGGATCATAGCGATGCGAAGAGGCGGCTGTTCTGCCGGTTTTACCCAGGTGGTTGTTGATAGCGTGATGCCAGCCAGCCAGGGTAAAACCATGGTTCCGCAGGCTGCGATGCGAAAAGCGTTGGAACGGGTTTGTACCAAGACAAAGGCGGAGCTTACGGTCAGAGCCGACCAAAAGCTTAAACCGTAGACGCCGGTTATGGGAGCCCAGGCACCGAGCCAGCTGTCCATGGGGGCGTAACCTAGATAGATCCAGGGGAATCCGGTGAGGAACCAGGAGCGAAACCATTCCGACAGTACCCAGGCGGCCGGGAAGCCTAGCCAGATAGATCCCAGGCGAGAGTTCTTGTTGGTGCTCACTATGGTTCGAAAAAGAGCAGCATGAATGGCAAAGAACAGAGCTATCCCGCAGACAAAAATAAAGGTCAGAAAAGCGGCTAGTGCGACTGACGCCTGGCCGAACTGGTTAATGCTGACGTACACCCAGGAGGCGCCAACACCAAAAAATCCGATTCCAAATAGCCAGCCCCGCAGAATGGCTGTTTTGAGATTGCAGAAAACAGTGGTGATCAGAAACCCTAAGGCTGCGATCAGGCTAAGAGGCCAAAATTCAAGTGGCGCGAAACCCAGAGGGGTAATCGCGCCGCTGAACAGGGCTATAAGGTGGCCGCAGCGCCCCTCCAGCAAGCAAGGAAGTTGCAGTCCTACGGATCTGGACATGAGGAATTATTCGTCGCTTACGTCTTGGTTCGGCGTTACCTGCAGCAAGCGGATACGGCGATTGTCGGCGTTGAGGACTTTGAAGATGAAGTTTCCTACCTCAACTGATTCCTCTTTCTGGGGCAGGCGTCCGAAGCTTTGGGTGACTATACCACCGATGGTGTCGAAATCATCATCGTCGAATTTGGCATCGAAGTAGTTGTTGAAATCTTCAATAGGGGTGAGGGCCTTGACAATGAATCCATTGTTATCAAATTTCTTGATCTGGGAATCATCGTCATCGTCGTCGTATTCATCCTCGATCTCTCCGACGATCTGTTCCAAAACATCTTCAATAGTGACTAGACCTGCAATACCGCCGTATTCATCCACTACGATGGCCATGTGATTGCGATTGGCGCGAAACTCTTCCAGCAAAATATTGAGGCGTTTGCTTTCCGGGACAAAGGTGGCTTTGCGAAGGTGATTGCTGATGTCGAAATTGTCGATTCCGCTAATCAGGTAGGGCAGAAGATCCTTGGCGAGCATGATGCCGGTGACTTCATCGGGGGACTCGCCAATGACTGGGAAGCGGGAGTGAGCCGCGGCGATCATCTCGGGGAGAAACTCTTTCGGGCTTAGTTCCGAGTTAATGACCACCATCTGTGGCCGGGGGATCATGATCTCCCTAACCTGCATGTCGGACACTTCCATTGCACCTTCGATGATACCAAGGGCTTCAGGATCCAGGACCTGACTTTTCTCAGCGTTGCGTAGCAGCGCTAAGAGTTCGCTACGGTCTTTGGGTTCGTCAGAGAAAGCTTGGGCGAATCGTTCCAGCCAGGATTTGCCACCCTGGCCGTTGGTCGATCGGTCTTCGCTCATGATCATTTTGCCTCTTGCGGGGATTGATAAGGATCTGCAATGTCGATCCGGGCGAGAAGCTGGGTCTCCAGTGACTCCATCTCCAGTGCCTGTTGTTCACTTATATGGTCATAGCCGAGCAGGTGTAATGTACCGTGCAGGACCATATGTGCCCAGTGATCCATCAACTGTTTTTGCTGCTCAGTGGCTTCCTTGGAAACCACTGGCGCGCAGATAACCAGATCACCGAGCAAGTCTAACTCGATCCCTTCCGGTGCTTCAAAGGGAAATGATAAGACATTGGTCGGTTTGTGCTTCCCTCGGTATTGACCATTGAGGGTCTGGCTTTCTTGATTGTCGACGATTCGTATGGTTATTTCTGCGAAAGTACGGCGATCTATCAGGGCCAGTTCAACCCATTGTTGCAGTTGCTGCTCGCTGGGCAGGTCTGTGGATGCCGTTGCCAGCTGTAGATCCAATTCGATGCTCATAATCTACTATTTTCCGTGGTGGGTCTCGGATGGATTTTTGGCATCGAAGGCGTCGTAAGCCTGGACGATTTTCTGTACCAGCGGGTGACGAACTACATCTTTGGATGAGAAGTGGGTAAATCCGATACCCGGCACGCCATCCAGTACTCGCATCGAATGTTTGAGTCCGGATTCGGTACCCCGGGGTAGGTCGATCTGAGTGATATCCCCGGTAATTACAGCGCTGGAGCCAAAGCCGATTCGGGTCAGGAACATTTTCATCTGTTCCTTGGTGGTATTTTGGCTCTCGTCGAGGATAACGAAGGAGTGATTCAGAGTGCGGCCCCGCATGTAGGCCAGCGGTGCAACCTCAATAATATTGCGCTCGATCAGCCGTGCTACCGTGTCAAAGCCCAGCATTTCATAGAGTGCGTCGTACAGCGGGCGAAGATAAGGGTCGATCTTCTGGCTTAGGTCGCCAGGCAGAAAACCCAGTTTTTCCCCAGCTTCCACCGCCGGCCGAACCAGCAGAATCCGGCGTATCTCTTCGCGCTCCAGGGCGTCAACCGCACAGGCTACAGCCAGGAAGGTCTTTCCGGTACCGGCAGGACCGATGCCGAAATTGATATCCAGGCTGCGGATATTCTTAATGTAGTCGTACTGGTTGGGGCCACGGGTACGGATCAGTGCTTTCTTGGTCTGGATAGAGAGTTGGTTGCGCTGATCAGCATTATCATTGGGGTGGTTGACCGACTGCTCCTCAAAATCTGCCTGCTGCAGTGATAGGTGGACCATCTCAGGGGTCAGCTGGGTGCCGGTCCGGGCTTCGTCGTAAAGCTGTTGGAGAATGTCGGAGACCACCTGGGTGGTCTGTTGATCACCTACCAGTTGGAAGTTGTTGCCACGGTTGAGGATGCGGATGCCGAGTCGGGTCTCGATCAGGCGGAGATGTTCATCCAGTTGGCCGCACAGATTGGCCAGGTCATTGGGGTTGTCGGGTTCCAGGGTGAAACGTACAGCATTTTCAGTGGACAAGGACTGTTTAAACCTCTTATTGGGTGCCCTGACGAAATTCAATCAGGGCAGCCGGTCGATAATTAGTGTTGATAATGTAGTAATAGTCAGCTTAATGGCTTTGATCAAGTTCTGAGCTGATCAGTTCCCCGCGCAAACTGTTGGGAAATGCTTCGACAATTCGAACCGTCGCGAAACGGCCGATCAGATCAGGGTCAGTAGCGGGAAAATTGACTACCCGATTGTTTTCGGTTCGGCCCTGGAGTTTTCCTGGGTCGCGTTTTGAATAGCCGCTCACCAAGATGCGTTGTTCACTATCCACCATGTTATGGCTGATCTCCATCGCGTGGCTGCTGATCCGACGCTGTAACAGCGCCAGACGTTGTTTTTTGGTCTCTTCGCTGGTGCTGTCGGGCAGTTCTGCTGCCGGAGTGCCCGGGCGGGGGCTGTAGACAAAGCTGAAGGAGTGGTCAAAGCCAATCTGATGGATCAGATTCATAGTATCTTCGAAATCCTGATCGGTTTCGCCAGGGAAGCCGATAATAAAGTCGGATGAGAGGCTGATATCGGGACGGACCTGACGAAGTCTGCGGATTTTTGACTTGTATTCCAGGGAGGTGTGGCCGCGCTTCATAGCCATCAGAATTCGGTCGGAGCCACTTTGAACCGGGAGGTGGACATGGCTGACCAGCTCCGGGATATCAGCAAAGGCCTGGATCAGACTGTCGCTGAATTCCACCGGATGGGAGGTGGTAAATCGGATTCGGTCGATACCGTCCACCGCCGCGACCAAAGCAATTAACTCCGCCAAGTCGAGTAGCTCGCCTTCACCGTCATCGCCCCGGTAAGAATTGACGTTCTGGCCCAGTAGGTTGACCTCTCGAACCCCTTGTTCGGCCAGTTGATTCACTTCAACCAGAATATCTTCCACCGGACGGCTGACCTCTTCGCCGCGAGTGTAGGGCACGACACAGAAGGTGCAATACTTGCTGCAGCCCTCCATCACCGACACATAGGCTTCAACCCCTTCGACGGTAGGGGCAGGGAGACGGTCGAACTTTTCGATCTCTGGGAAACTGATATCAACATGGCCGCTTTTGCCCTGATGGGTCAAATCCACCATCTCAGGAACGCGATGCAGGGTTTGCGGACCAAAAACCATGTCGACGTAAGGTGCACGGCTACGGATCGCTTCACCTTCCTGGCTGGCAACGCAGCCACCGACGCCGATCATAAGCTTGGGGTTGGCACTTTTGAGTTTTTTCCAGCGCCCCAATTGGTGGAATACTTTTTCCTGTGCTTTTTCACGAATTGAGCAGGTGTTTAGCAGTAGCACATCCGCTTCCTGTTCATTTTCGGTCAGCTCCATCTCATGGCTCTCTCCCAACAGATCGGCGATCCTGGATGAATCGTATTCGTTCATCTGACATCCGTGGGTTTTTATGAACAACTTCTTGGCCATGGGGATAGGTACCTGTTCGAACAATAGCGTAAAAATCAAACTGGAAATTATACCTTATTGGCAGCCAAAAGACCTATAGAGTTTGTCGGAATTGGTTCCGATTGGTCTCCTTGAAAACCGCGCTATCGCCCCCATCTCTTGTTAAATCAGAAAACCAATTAAATATCGGTCTGTTGTTCAATTTTCTATCGAGAAAATCCATGTCAAAGAAACCTATCTATCGTGTCATATTTGTAAATCAGGATCAGATATTCGAAGTTTATGCCCGTCACGTTTATCAGGGTGATATGTATGGATTTGTGCAGATAGAGGAGTTTGTCTTTGGTAGTCGCAGCCAGATGGTAGTGGATCCCAGCGAAGAGAAGCTAAAAAACACCTTTGCCGACGTGAAACGCAGTTTTATCCCGATGCAGGCGATTGTTCGTATCGATGAGGTTGTCAAAGAAGGTGTGGCAAAAATTTCTGATGCAAGGGGCGGTGTCGCGCTTTTCCCAATGCCGGGAGGCGGCCCTGGTAAGGTTGAATAAAGTTAAATTGGTAGGGTCTATGGTTGTATTGGCAGCTCGGAGTCGCTGGTTTAACCTGTCATACCACTTTCTTTTTAAGTTGGGATGATCGAATATTAGGAAAGCCACAGTAGCACGCTGAGGTAGATCAGGGGAGAGCTTCAGATGCCGAGCCTTAGTCGCTTGCGAAAAATAGTACAGGATGTCAGCAGTGCCGCGACACTGGACGAAACCCTGCGCCTGATCGCAGAGCAGGCAAAAGATGTGATGTCGGTGGATGTTTGCAGTATCTACCTAAAAGACACCGAAGGTCAGGACATGGTGCTGACCTTCACAGATGGGCTTGATCAATCAGCCATCGGTCGCGTAAGGATGCCCATCGGCGATGGTCTGGTGGGTCATATCGCTAAGCACCAGCAGTTGCTCAATACCGACGATGCCATTCGTCATCCCAATTTCCACTACTTCCCTGAAACTAATGAAGATGATTATCACGCTTTTTTGGGCGCCCCGATCGTTCATTACCGAGAGGTGGTGGGAGTATTGGTGGTGCAGCAGCGTGAGATTCGTCAGTTTGACGAGGAAGACGAAGCCTTTCTGGTAACAATGGCGGCCCAGCTATCTGGCACTTTGGGGCATGCCATGAACAGTGGCAAAGTATCTGCGCTGCTGAAACGAGGCAAAAAAGCCAACACTTATGTTGATGGTATCGTCGGTTCTTCCGGCGTAGGTATCGGTAAGGTGGCGTTGGCTGGCGGAAATATCTGTTTTAAAGACGTCGAAGAAGTCTGCGCCCTCGATCAACAGGCGGAGTTGCAGGATTTTGATCGGGCTTTGGGCTCGGTCCGTCGCGAGTTAGATGCTGGTTATCAACAGATGGCTGATACGCCGGGGGATGTCCAGGCGATCTTCGAAGCTTATCGGATGATCCTGGATTCCGATGATCTGCAGCAGACCGTTCGGGATAAAATAGACGACGGTTTGGTGGCACCCGCGGCGTTGAAACTGGTTATCGAGGAGCATGCGTCGATCTTTGAAGCGATGGATGATCCCTATTTTCAGGCCCGCGGAGAAGATATACGTAATATTGGCTTGCGGGTGTTACGGTACCTGATCGAACCCAATGCAGTTCCCGCTCAGTACGAGCAACCCATTATTTTGGTGGGCGATATCGTCAGTGTCTCTGATATCGCCGAAATTCCCGCGGAAAAGCTAGCGGGTATCGTATGTCAGCAAGGTTCTTCTTTATCTCATACTGCAATCCTGGCGGGAGCCTTGGGTGTGCCTGCGGTTATGGGGGTAGGGGAATTGCCCCAGCGTAAGCTGTCTGGGCAAAGTGCTATTCTTGACGGCTATCGTGGCCGGGTCCATTTTCAGCCGTCCAGTGCTTTGATGGCGGAATATATTCGTTTGGCCCGCCAAGAGGATGAGTTCGATCGCTCTTTAGATAAAATTCGTGATCTACCGGCGGAAACACTAGACGGTTCGCGGATCTCGCTGCTGGTAAACACCGGTTTATTGGCCGATATCTCTCCGGGGCTTGAAAAGGGTGCCGAGGGGATCGGTCTCTACCGGACCGAAATTCCTTTTATGATCCACGACAGCTTTCCCTCTGAGCAGATGCAGTTCCAGACCTATCGCAAGGTGTTGGAGGAATTTCACCCGCGCCCGGTAACCATGCGAACCCTGGATATCGGCGGTGACAAGCCGTTACCCTATTTTCCAGTGGAAGAGGACAATCCCTACTTGGGCTGGCGTGGTATCCGTTTTACTCTGGATCACCCGGAAATTTTTTCTGGTCAGCTGCGTGCTCTGCTACGAGCCAGTGAAGGTCTGGACAATCTCCGCATTATGCTGCCAATGGTCAGCTCTGTGGAAGAGGTGGATAGCTTCCTGGAGATTCTTGATAATAAGCTTCAGGTGCTAGCGGATGAGGGTGTTAAGGTCAAGCGGCCACCTATTGGAATCATGGTGGAAGTGCCTTCGACTATGTTCCTGCTGGATTTTCTGGCGCCGAAACTGGATTTCCTCTCCATCGGTACCAACGATCTGACCCAGTACCTGCTGGCGGTGGATCGAAATAACGATCAGGTAGCGCGCTTGTTCAGTCGTTTGCATCCTGCAGTGTTGAGGGCGCTGGCGATGATCTGCAAGCAAAGTGATGAGCTTGGGCTTGAATGTTGTTTGTGTGGTGAGTTGGCTGCAGATCCCGTAGCGGTAGTATTGCTGATGGGGTTGGGGTTGGATTCATTGAGTATGAACGCCCACAGTCTGCCGAGGATGAAACATGTAATCCGCTCGTTCACTCAGAAAGAGGCCAAGCAACTGCTGGAACGATCTCTCGCTATGAGCAGCGAGGGCGAGATCCGCTCCATGCTGAATCAGGTGTTGGAGGAGCGAGGTCTTGGTGGCTTGATCCGCAGTGGTGTCTAGCCCTGATTAAGCGCCAGTAAATTCCAGCAAAAAAAAGCCCTCTGAGGAAGAGGGCCAAAAAATATGATGAGGATAAAAACTTCACGCTGGAATACAAACTGCAAATCAGTTGTGAGGAAGAAACAGTAATATTCAACAGTTCAGTTGCGGCTGACCGAAGTCAGGAAGCTGAAAAGACGCTGTTTCTGCTCTGTCCAACAGGAATGAAAGCTATGTTACGGTGTTGCTTCAATCCAATCAAACGACTCTTTTTCAGCTTATGGGTGAAAAAAACTAATCTAGTTATGGCCGCTTGTCTCAAGTCGTTATCCTGAGTCCTTGTTTTTAACTGGTCTTTAGTCTGTCGCTTGCCGCAAAGGTAGCGATAAGTTTTTATTCCACGTCGATCCTACTGTTGAACCCCGGTGTTGCCTGTTGTTGTGGTTGTTGTTGTGGTCTCGATTGCAGATGCAATTGGGGTAGAAGAGATAATTGCATCTTCGCTACTGGTTTGAACGACTTTTGTTGGGTTGCGTGCTGGAACGTCTGACAATAATGACACCGTGGCGTCGTCCTGAGTTTTGGGTTGCTCGTTGGCGGCTCCTGGTCCCTCAATTCGTGTCATTTTGATAAAAAGTCCAAACATCGGGTGATCCAGGTAGTGGATCTGATCGCCGCGCATTCTGCGTCCCTGTTTCATTTGAACGCTGAGTATCTCAGGGTCTCTGATTTCAGATAGGTCGATGCTAATGGGCTGGTCGGCTGCCACACTGTTGTCCAGGTTTTCAACTGCGTCAGTAATGCTGCCCACAGCTAGAGAGGCTGTAGGGGGTTCGGCTGCTACGTCTATAGTAGGGCTGGATTGCCAGCCAGCTGGCTTTCTCAGATTGAAGAATAGATTGGTGCGTAAATGCAGATAGCGGGCGATATCGATGCTGATATCCCCTTCCAGTTCGTAGAGCTGGTCATTCATGGCTTCGCCTCCGCGGATACGAATGGGTCGCGCTTCGCGCTTGCCTTGAATGGGTTGCTGCCAAACCTGGTGGAACAGTTGTCGATAGCCGTTGCGTTTCATCAGCGATTTAGCGATGGGTATTTGACGATCAGCGGCGCTAAGGGTAATGATGCCTGCTTTTTTACCGCTGTTTCCGTAGATGTTGACGGCTCCTGGTCGGGTTTGCGGGTATATATTTTCGTCCCAGCTTTCTGCCGACAAATTCTCCTGATTCTGGCTAAAGACAAAGAGTTCCACTTGATACCAAGGCGCCGGCTTGGATTCTGCCCAGGCGAGGTTTGCGTTAAACAGCACCGCTATTAAAAGCAGCTTTATTGGCGATCCCATCAGTTACTCCTGTGGTGTCAGTTGCTGTAGCAGGCGTTCAACCGCTTGAAAACGTTGTTCGTTTGACTGCATGTTGAGGTTAAATTTAAGACGGTTGCCACCTTCGAGTCCATACTTTTGTGGTTGGGTTTGGACAAGCTTTACCAAGGTTAAGGGTTCGACCTGGGTTTCTGCTTCAAATTCGATGCGGCCGTTGCTATTTCCTGCATCCAGTTTGCTGATGCCAATTGCTTGGGCCTTCAGCTTTAATTGGGTGATGCGGAACAGGTTTTTGACCGGCTCTGGTAGTAGCCCGAAACGGTCGATCATCTCAACCTGCAGCTCTTTTAATTGCTCTTTGGTTTTAGCGTTGGAGATTCGTTTGTACAGAATCAGGCGGTTGTGCACATCGGGCAGATAATCATCGGGAATCAGTGCAGGCAGTCGCAGATTGATCTCGCTTCCCTGGTGCAGGGGTTTGTCCATGGAGGGGGTTTTGCCCTCGCGAATCGATTCAATCGCTTCTTCCAGTAGTTCCATATAAAGGCTGAACCCAATGCTTTGCATCTGTCCGCTTTGTTCGTCTCCCAGAAGTTCGCCTGCACCGCGAATCTCCAGATCGTGGGTGGCCAGGGTAAAGCCAGCGCCAAGATCGGATGCGGCTTCGATAGCTTCCAGGCGTTTCTCGGCATCCTTGGTCATCGATCGTTTGTTGGGGGTGAGCAGATAGGCGTAGGCCTGGTGGTGTGAGCGTCCCACTCGTCCCCGCAGCTGGTGTAACTGAGCCAGGCCAAATTTATCGGCTCTCTCAATAATGATGGTGTTGGCATTGGGTACGTCGATGCCGGTCTCGATAATGGTGGTGCAGACCAGCAGGTTGAAGCGCTTGTGATAGAAGTCGCTCATCACCTGTTCCAATTCCCGTTCCCGCATCTGGCCGTGGCCAATGGCGATACGGGCTTCAGGCACAAGTATTTCCAACTCCTTCGCTAGGTTGTCGATGGTCTTTACCTCGTTGTGGAGATAATAGACCTGGCCACCCCTCAGCAATTCCCGCAAGATCGCCTCTTTAATCAGGTTTTTCTCTTTTTCGCGGACAAAGGTATTCACCGACAGGCGCCTGGCCGGAGGTGTTGCGATAATCGATAGATCGCGAATGCCGGACATCGACATATTCAGCGTCCGTGGAATGGGGGTTGCGGTCAGGGTGAGGATATCGACATTTTCTCGCAGAGATTTCAGTCGCTCCTTTTGGTGAACCCCGAATCGGTGTTCTTCATCAATGATCAGCAGTCCCAGGGATTTGAAATCCATATCCCCTTGCAGCAGTTTGTGGGTACCAATAACGATATCGGTATGGCCGTTGGCGATCTCGGCTGTGGTCTGTTTCTGCTCCTTGGCGGTGCGAAAACGGGACATCAAACCGATATTTACCGGCCAGTCAGCGAATCGATCCTGGAAGGTTTGAAAATGCTGTTGTGCCAGCAAGGTAGTAGGGGCCAAAATTGCCACCTGGTGGCCGCTCTGAACGGCGACGAAGGCGGCGCGCAGGGCTACTTCGGTTTTTCCGAATCCGACATCACCACAAACCAGTCGATCCATTGGTTTTGTCGCGGTCAGGTCTTTGACTACGGCATGAATCGCTTGCTGTTGATCTGGTGTTTCTTCAAAGGGAAAGTTGGCGGCGAAGGCTTCATATTGCTCATCGGGGCTGGCAAAGGCACGACCTTTGCGGGCGCCGCGACGGGCGTAGATATCCAGCAGTTCGGCGGCGGTGTCGCGAATCTTCTCCATCGCCTTACGTTTGGCCTTGCCCCACTGTTCGCTGCCCAGTTTATGCAGCGGTGCCAGGGAATCGCTGGCGCCAGAGTAGCGGGAGATCAGATGGAGGCCGGAAACCGGAACGTAGAGCTTGGCTTCGTCAGCATATTCGAGTACCAGAAACTCGTTGCTTTGGCCGTCTAGCTCCAGGCTTTGCAGTCCGGTGTAGCGTCCGACACCGTGTTGTTCGTGAACCACCGGAGCGCCCTGTTGCAGCTCGGTCAGGTTGCGGAAAATCAGGTCGCTATTGTCCTGTTCGCTGCTTTGTCGACGGCGTTGCTGTAATACCCGTTGTCCGAACAGTTGGCTTTCGGTGATCAGTTCAAAATTTTGCTGAGGAGCGCTTAAGCCCTCTTCAATGGGGCTAACCGTGATGCAGACGGAGTGGTTGGTCTCACAAAACTGCTGCCAATCGGGCACGGAGACGGGTTGCACGTCGATGCGTTCAAGCAATTCCAGTAATGCCTCGCGACGACCGGCGGATTCGGCACAGAAAAGTAATCGACCCTGATGGTTCTCAATCAGCTCCTGTACCGCTTGAAGTGGATTAGCAGCTTTGGCGTTTACCGGTAGCTCTGGTGGATTCTGCAGCGGTACGCTGTGTCGGGTATTTTGATCTCTAACCTGATTCAGTTCGGTGCGGGGTGTTTGTTTTAGCTGGGCAAATACCGAATTCACTTCATGGAAGGCTTGATGAGGCGGCAGAATCGGCCGTTCGATATCGTAGGCTCGGCTTTCGTAGCGGCTGCTGATCTCCAGCCAGAATTCCTGACAGGCGTCTTCGGTGCCTTTGTCGGTGAAAAGTTGGGTTTGCTCAGGCAGATAATCCTGTAAGGAACAGGTTTCTTGAAAAAATAGCGGCAGATAGTACTCAATGCCCGCAGGTGCCAAGCCATTGCTGACATCCTGATACACCGGGCAGTTGCGCGGATCGACATCGAAGCGTTCTCGCCACTGTTGGCGAAAGTTGGCGATGGCTGTCTTGTTTAGCGGGAACTCTTTCGCTGGCAATAGGCGGATGCTGTCCACCTGGTCGATGGAGCGCTGGCTCTCAGGGTCAAAGGTTCGAAGGGTATCAATCTCATCGTCAAACAGATCAATACGGTATGGCAGCTGACTGCCCATGGGGTAAATGTCGAGAATCGAGCCCCGTGCCGCGAATTCTCCGTGTTCATAGACAGTATCAACGCTGTGATAGCCCGCTTCGGCCAATTGTTGGCGCATCTGCTCGGTATTTAGTTGCTGACCGGTTTTCAGAACCAGGCTGTTTCCGGTCAAGTAGCTTTTTGGTGGCAGGCGCTGCATCAGTGTCGAAGCAGGGACGATCAGGATAGCCTGTTCCAGTTGTTGTAGCTGGTAAAGGCAATAAAGCCGTTGGGAGATGATATCCTGATGCGGTGAAAAACTATCGTAGGGCAGTGTTTCCCAGTCGGGGAAACTTAGGATCTGTAAATCCCCGCCATAGAAACTGATCTCGGTGTGCAGCTGCGCCGCTGATTCAGAATTGCGAGCGACAACTAATGTCAGGCCTTGGTGGTTGCTGGCCTGTTCTGCGATGAGCAAGCTGCGTCCGCTGCCAGCAAGATTGCCAATATAGCGAGTTTGGCCGTTGACCAGTTTAGGTAGATCTGTAAGCAGGGTGTGCATCAGGAAAATAGGTTTCTTTGCGCTGTTTTAAAATGGAGTGGAGAGGGGGGTGAATTGTAGCCTGAGTTGCCGATGGAGCAAACCGCTCTATGAAATGTTAATTCGGTCGGTATGGATATTGTCTGAGTGGCATGGTGCGCCATGATTGGATTTCAAGAAAGGATGTTGATTGAGCTGTAGGCCTCTTTGTACGGAGGCTGCGCAGGGTTTGATCAATTCGTTCTTTTGCACTGCACCCAAAGTATAGGTTTTTGGCGTTGCTCCCTCTTTGTCAAAAGAGCATAATACGCGCTCCAAAATCTATTGTTGACGACATTGGAGTAGCCCTGTGAGTCGAGAAAATATCTTTTCCGATTGGAAAGAACGTGAAGCTATCGCTGAATCAATGATCCCTGTGATTGGTCGCTTGTATCGTGATTGCGAAGTGGAAACTTCTGTTCTCGGTAAGATCATCGTAAAGCGATCCGTTATCAATATCCTGAAAGCTCATAAGTATGTGCGCCAGGTTGAAGGTGAGGAGTTGTCCGTTACTGATACCTATCCTGTGCTGCAAGCCATGGATAAGATGGATCTGGCACGTGCTCACGTTGATATCGGCAAATTGGCTATCAAGTTCAAGAAAGAAGGCGGTGATCGCTCTCTGGAAGCTTTCTTGGATGAAGAGCTGGCTGGTGCCAAGAAAAATGGTGATCAGGCAGAGCCTACCGATGTCATTCTCTACGGTTTCGGCCGTATCGGTCGCCTGCTGGCCCGTCTGCTGATCGAAAAGACCGGCGGTGGTCAGAATCTGCGTCTGCGCGCTATCGTAGTTCGCGGTAAGGGTGGTGATCTGGAGAAGCGTGCTAGCCTACTGCGTCGCGACTCTGTGCACGGTTCTTTCCTGGGTACGATCAGTGTTGATGAAGAAAACAGTGCGCTGGTAGCAAACGGCAACCAGATCAAAGTGATCTACGCCGATGCCCCTGACACCATCGATTACACTCAATACGGTATCAGCAACGCTGTTGTTGTCGATAACACCGGTAAGTGGCGTGACCACGACGGTCTGTCACTGCATCTGCGCGCTAACGGCGTTTCTCGCGTATTGCTGACAGCGCCTGGTAAGGGTGTTAAGAACATCGTTATGGGTGTCAACAATAGCGACGTTACTGCTGAAGATGCGATCTTGTCCGCAGCTTCCTGTACCACTAACGCCATCACGCCGGTTCTGAAGAAGCTGCATGATGAGTACGGTGTTAAGAATGGTCATGTTGAAACTGTTCACGCTTACACCAACGACCAGAACCTGATCGATAACTACCACAGTGGTGATCGTCGCGGTCGTGCTGCTGGTTTGAACATGGTTCTGACCGAGACGGGTGCAGCGAAAGCGGTTTCCAAGGCCTTGCCTGAGATGGAAGGCAAGCTGACTGGTAACGCGATCCGTGTACCGACCCCGAATGTTTCCATGGCGATTCTGAACCTGAACTTGGAAAAAGAAACCACTAAAGACGAGTTGAACGATTACCTGCGTAATGCAGCGCTGCATTCTGAGCTTCAGAAGCAGATCGACTACAGTAACTCTCCAGAAGCTGTATCTTCTGACTTTGTCGGTTCTCGTGCAGCCGGTATCGTCGATGGCCTGGCGACTATCGTCAATGGCGATTCCTGTGTGGTTTATGTCTGGTACGACAATGAGTTCGGTTATAGTTGTCAGGTTGTTCGTCTGCTGCAACAGGTGACCCAGTCCACCCTTAAGGCATTCCCTGTCGAAGCTTAATTCCCTAGCTTCAGTCATAGAAAAAGCCGCTATTGATAGCGGCTTTTTTTTGTCCTTCTGTAATTGATGGAGATCAGGAAGAATGTCAAAAACTGATCCCAAATTCCTCCTTGGTCTAGTGGTAAAAAACCCCCCAAATCTTTATACTTGGGCGGATTTTTTTGGCGGGTTACCCCGTGGTCGTTAAGTGCAGTTGCTGCAAGCCAGTAGATGTGGTCATTAGGTAACCAAAAAGTAAGTTATTCGTGATTGGGTGAGGCGTATGATCAAGATCAGTAAAGGTCTGGATCTACCTATAGCCGGTGCACCACGTCAGACCTTCGTCGATGGTTCTGAAGTGCGCAAGGTTGCCGTAATTGGATCTGACTATGTTGGGATGAAACCCACTATGTCTATCCGTGTCGGTGATCGTGTGAAGCTCGGCCAGGTGATTTTTTCCGATAAGAAGACGCCAGGGGTTAAATACACGGCACCAGCCTCTGGTGTGGTTGCCGAAATTAACCGTGGTGAAAAACGAGCTCTGCAGTCTGTCGTTATCGAAGTTGACGGTGATGATGCAGTAGAGTTTGCCAAATATGAAGCCGACCAGCTGGGTCAAGTGACCCGCGAACAGGTTGTCGAAAACCTGGTTGAGTCCGGTCTGTGGACCGCTCTGCGTACTCGCCCATTCTCCAAAGTGCCCGCTCCAGAAAGCACGCCTAGCTCTGTATTTGTTACCGCAATCGATACCAACCCGCTTGCTGGTGACCCTTCAGTCGTGATTGCAGAGCAAAAAGAAGCGTTCACTCAGGGCCTGGAAATTCTCTCGAAGCTGGCTGATAACACCTATGTGTGCAAGGCACCTGGCGCAGCTGTACCTTCTATCGACGGTGTTAAAGTCGAAGAGTTTGAAGGTCCACACCCTGCGGGTAACGCCGGTACTCATATCCACTTCCTGGATCCGGTTAGCGAGAATAAATCAGTCTGGGCTATCGGTTATCAGGATGTGATCGCTGTCGGTAAATTGTTTACTACCGGTACGCTGTCCACGGAGCGCGTTGTTGCTCTGGGTGGTCCTCAGGTTCCAGAACCCCAGCTGATTCGTACCCGTTTGGGCGCAAACACTGATGATCTGGTTGCTGGCTTGGTTAAAGATGCAGACAATCGAGTTATTTCCGGTTCTGTATTTAATGGCCGCACCGCTGAAGGTCCTTTCGCCTACCTATCCCGTTACACCAATCAGGTGAGCGTGCTGCTGGAAGGTCGTGAGCGCGAGTTTTTGGGCTGGGTTGCACCCGGTTCTGAAAAATACTCACTGCTTAATATCGTGACCGGCAAACTGGGCAATAAACTGTTCAACTTTACTACCACCACCAACGGCTCCGAGCGTGCCATGGTACCGGTAGGTCAGTTCGAAACCGTTATGCCGATGGATATTCTGCCTACTCAGCTGCTGCGTGCACTGGTGTGTGGTGATATGGATACCGCGATCGCCCTGGGTTGTCTGGAGTTGGATGAAGAAGATCTGGCCCTGTGCACTTTTGCTTGCCCCGGCAAGTATGAGTACGGTCCTATCCTTCGTGACAATCTGACCACGATTGAGAAAGAGGGCTGATAATGAGTATTCGTAATATTCTCGATAAAATGGAGCCGCATTTCCATAAAGGCGGTAAGTACGAAAACTGGTACGCCCTTTATGAAGCGGCTGATACCATTTTCTACACCCCAGGTCATGTAACCAAGACAGCCTCTCACGTTCGTGACATGGTTGACCTGAAGCGCATGATGATCCTGGTTTGGATGTGTACATTCCCCGCGGTTTTTGCCGGTATGTACAACATCGGCTTGCAAGCCAACGAAGCGATGGCGGCCATGGGCCTGACCGAAGCGGAAGGCTGGCGTGGTGCCATCATCGGTTCCCTGGCGGGACATGATGCCAGTAGCATCTGGGACAACATTATTTACGGTGCTACCTATTGGGTACCTATCTATGCCGTAACCTTTATTGTGGGTGGTTTCTGGGAAGTTCTCTTCGCCATGAAACGTGGCCACGAAGTTAACGAAGGTTTCTTCGTAACTTCCATCCTGTTCTCTTTGATCTTGCCTCCTACGATTCCTTTGTGGGAAGTGGCACTGGGCATTAGCTTCGGTGTTGTGATCGGTAAAGAGGTGTTTGGTGGTACAGGTAAGAACTTCCTCAACCCTGCGTTGACTGGTCGTGCGTTCCTGTTCTTCGCTTACCCTGCACAGATGTCAGGTGACGCGATCTGGACTGCTGTTGACGGCTTCGCTGGTGCGACGCCTCTGGGTCTGGCTCAGACTGGTGGTGTGGAAGCTATTCTGGCCAATAACATTACTTGGATGGATGCTTTCGTTGGTACCATTCAAGGTTCTGTGGGCGAAGTAAGCACCCTGGCGATCCTGATCGGTGGTGCGCTGCTGATGTTCTTCCGCATCGCTGCCTGGCGCATTGTTGCCGGTGTCTTCATCGGTATGGTAGCCATGAGCTTGCTGTTCAACCTGATCGGTTCTGATAGCAACCCAATGCTGAGCATGCCTTTCTGGTGGCACTTTGTTCTGGGTGGTTTCGCCTTCGGTATGATGTTTATGGCGACGGATCCGGTTTCTGCATCCATGACCAATCTCGGTAAGTGGTGGTTCGGTGGTCTGATCGGTGTAATGGTGGTTCTGATCCGTGTGGTCAACCCGGCATTCCCAGAAGGCATGATGTTGGCCATTCTGTTTGCCAATCTGTTTGCGCCGTTGATCGACTACTTCGTGGTTGAAGCCAACATTAAGCGGAGGATCGCACGTAATGCCAGCTAATAACGATACTATCTCCAAAACGCTGCTGGTTTCAGTATCGCTGTGTGTCGTCTGTGCGGTATTTGTATCCGCCGCCGCGGTAGCGCTGAAACCTCAGCAATTGGCCAACAAAGCGTTGGACCGTAAAACTAACATCCTGGCTGCGGCTGATCTGGTTGATCCCAGCAAGACTGTTGATGAGTTGTTTGACAACAATGTCACCGCCAAAGTCCTGGATATGACCTCCTACACCTGGGCCGATGATATCGATCCTATGACCTATGACGAGATGAAGGCTGCTAAAGATCCTAAGCAGTCTGTTGCTCTGGGTGATAAGGATATTGCTGGTATCAAGCAGCACGCTCGTTACAAGACCGTTTATATGGTTAAAAACGGTGACGAGATCGAGAAGCTGATCCTGCCGATTCACGGTAAGGGTCTGTGGTCGACGCTGTACGGCTTTGTGGCACTGGAAGGTGACTTCAACACCGTTGTGGGTCTGGGCTTTTACTCTCACGCTGAAACACCTGGATTGGGTGGTGAAGTGGACAACCCCAACTGGAAAGGTCAGTGGAAAGGCAAGAAAGTCTACGGCGACAACTTTGACAGTGCTGCGATTGGCTTGATCAAAGGTAAAGTAGATCCTGCTGGTAAAAACGCAGCTCACCAGATCGATGGTCTGGCGGGTGCGACTCTGACCTCTGTCGGTGTTACTAATCTGGTTAAGTTCTGGCTCAGCGAAAACGGTTACTCGCCGTTCCTGGTCAAACTGCGCGCAGGGGAGGTGTAAGCCATGTCTGAGATGAAAAAAGTCGTAACGGAACCAGTATTTGAGAACAACCCGATCGCTTTGCAGATTCTGGGTATCTGTTCCGCACTGGCCGTAACCAGCAGCCTTAATGTGGCGCTGGTCATGAGTTTGGCGGTTATCGTGGTAACCGCATTTTCCAACCTGTTTGTATCCATGATCCGTAACCATATTCCGAATAACATTCGGATTATCGTTCAGATGACCATCATCGCCTCATTGGTAATCGTGGTGGATCAGGTGCTGAAAGCCTTTGCCTATGAGCTGTCTAAGCAGCTGTCGGTATTCGTTGGTCTTATTATCACCAACTGTATCGTAATGGGTCGTGCTGAAGCATTCGCTATGAAAAACCCACCAGCTATCAGCTTTATGGATGGTATCGGTAACGGTTTGGGTTATGGCGCGGTACTGCTGTTTGTTGGTTTCATCCGTGAATTGTTCGGTGCGGGTTCGCTGTTTGGCTTTGAGATCTTCTCTCTGGTCAACAATGGCGGCTGGTACGTGGCTAACGGTCTGATGCTGCTTCCTCCCTCTGCATTCTTCGTCATCGGTCTGATGATCTGGGGTCTGCGTGCGTGGAAGAGCAAACAGGTTGAGAAGCCGGACTTCACTCTGGCCCCCAACACCAAGTAAGGAGCGATTGAGTTATGGAACATTATATTAGCCTGTTCGTTAAATCGATCTTTATCGAGAACATGGCACTCGCGTTCTTCTTGGGGATGTGTACCTTCATCGCGATCTCCAAGAAAGTTAAAACGGCTATCGGTCTAGGTATTGCGGTCATATTTGTACTGGGTATCACAGTTCCGGTTAATAACCTGATCTACAGTACTTTACTGGCTGATGGCGCCCTGGCTTGGGCCGGTCTGCCCAATGTAGATCTGAGCTTCCTGGGTCTGATCTCCTATATCGGCGTTATCGCGGCGATTGTACAGATCCTGGAAATGTTGCTGGATAAATTCGTTCCTGCGCTCTACAACGCGCTGGGCGTTTTCCTGCCACTGATCACTGTAAACTGCGCCATCATGGGTGCTGCGCTCTTCATGGTTGAGCGTGATTACAATTTCGGTGAATCCATCGTCTACGGCGTTGGTGCAGGTGTCGGCTGGGCATTGGCAATAACTGCACTGGCTGGTATCCGCGAGAAGCTGAAGTACAGCGATGTGCCTCACGGCCTTCGTGGTCTGGGCATCACCTTCATCACTGTAGGTTTGATGTCTCTGGGCTTCATGTCTTTCTCTGGGGTGCAGCTCTAAGCTGTGCGGTGTTCGATTCAGTAAAGGTTAAACGAACATGGAAATTATACTCGGTGTAATCATGTTCACAGCTGTGGTACTGGCTCTGGTAGCGGTGATTTTGTTCGCTCGCGCCAAGCTGGTAAACAGCGGTGATGTGACAATTGACATCAATGGTGATCCTGAAAAGGCGATTAAGGTTCCTGCAGGCGGTAAACTGCTGCAGACTCTGGCCGGTCAAGGCATCTTTCTATCCTCCGCTTGTGGTGGTGGTGGTACTTGCGCTCAGTGTAAGTGTATTGTCGAAGAGGGCGGTGGCGAGATGCTGCCGACCGAAGAAGGCCACTTTACCAAGGGTGAAAGGCGTGAAGGCTGGCGTCTGTCCTGTCAGGTTGCTGTTAAGCAGGATATGAAAGTAGAAGTTGAAGACGAAGTCTTCGGCGTTAAGAAGTGGGAATGTACGGTTGATTCTAACCCCAACGTAGCTACGTTCATCAAAGAGCTGACCTTGCGTCTGCCTGAAGGTGAAAACGTAGACTTCCGTGCCGGTGGTTACGTTCAGCTGGAATGTCCTGCTCACGTAGCAGCGTATAAAGACTTTGAAATCGACGAGGAATATCACGAAGATTGGGATAAGTTCGATATCTGGCGTTATGTCTCGAAAGTTGACGAGCCTGTTATCCGTGCCTATTCCATGGCTAATTACCCGGAAGAGCGTGGTGTAGTTAAGTTCAACATTCGTGTTGCGACTCCGCCTCCAGGTCGTGATGACCTGCCTCCTGGGCAGATGTCTTCTTACGTATTTAGCCTCAAGCAAGGCGACAAAGTGACTGTATACGGTCCCTTTGGTGAGTTCTTTGCTAAAGATACTGACGCAGAGATGGTGTTCGTTGGTGGTGGTGCTGGTATGGCCCCGATGCGTTCTCATATCTTTGATCAGCTTAAGCGTCTCAGCTCTAGCCGTAAGATCTCTTACTGGTACGGTGCACGCTCCATGCGTGAAGCCTTCTACGGAGAAGAGTTTGACCAGTTGGCTGCTGATAACGAGAACTTCAAGTGGCATTTGGCTCTGTCCGATCCGCTTCCTGAAGACAACTGGGAAGGCTACACAGGCTTTATCCACAATGTACTGTACGAAAACTATCTGAAGGACCACGAAGCGCCTGAAGATTGTGAGTTCTACATGTGTGGACCGCCAATGATGACCTCTGCCGTTATCAAGATGTTGGAAGACCTGGGTGTTGAACGTGAAAACATCCTGCTTGATGACTTCGGCGGATAAGGACTAAGTGGTTAAGCGATTTTGATAATTGCTCGACAACTTAAAACGGTTTTCGCCGGACTGCTGGTGCTTGCACTGGTCAGTTCGGCGCTAACCGGCTGTAGCGACTCCAACGAGACGCCACAAAAAGTCGTACATGCACTCTCCGGTGCCACCATGGGCACCAGCTATACCGTCAAGGTGGTAGCACTTCAAACTGACGATCTCTCTGCACTGAAGACGGCCATCCAAGGGGAGCTGGACCGCATCGAATCCCGCATGTCCACCTATCAAGTGGATTCTGAACTGAGTCGTTTTAATCAGGCAGAAAATGGACAGTGGTTCGCAATATCCGATGAAACTCGTCAGGTGGTGGAATTGGGTTTAGAGATCAGTAAACAGACATCAGGTGCTTTTGATATGACGGTTGGCCCGTTGGTCAATCTCTGGGGATTCGGCCCCGGCGGCGTTATATCTAAATCTCCCGATCAGCAGCAGATCGATGAACTGCTGCAATCAATTGGTTACCAGTCGCTGGAAACGCGTCCACAACCATCGGCAATACGTAAGACCCAATCTGCTTATTTGGATCTGTCGGCTATTGCCAAAGGTTATGCGGTGGATGCTGTTGCCAAAGTGATTAGTGAACAAGTTGATAGTTTTCTGGTCGAGGTGGGGGGCGAGCTAAAAGCCCAGGGTTTAAAACCGGATGGCACACCCTGGCGAATTGCCGTAGAAAGCCCCGTAGTAGGGCAACGAGCGATTCAGAAAATTATCGACGTAAAAAATACGGCGATTGCCACCTCTGGCGATTACCGTAATTATTTTGAACAGAATGGGGTTCGTTTTTCCCACACCATCGATCCGGCTACCGGGCGACCGATTCTCCACAAGTTGGCATCGGTGACCATTCTGGATCCGTCCTGCGCCCGCGCAGATGCGCTAGCAACGGCTATGATGGTATTGGGGCAGGAGAAAGGTCTGGCGTTGGCAAAGCAACATAACATTGCCGCGTTCTTTATCAGCAAATCCGAACAGGGCTTTGTCGAGACCTATACATCTGAGTTTGAACCCTTCTTAATGCAGTGAGGTAGTACTATGGAAACGGTTATTTTGGCGATTGTAGTCTTGGGCGTGTTGATCGCGGCCATGTCAATCGGCGTGATTATGGGTCGCAAGCCTATTAAGGGTTCCTGTGGTGGCGTCAGCGCGGCGCTGGGGGAGAAGGACTATATCTGCCCTGTGTGTGGCGATGACCCCAACAAGTGTGAAAAAGAGGAAGAGGCCGAGGCGCTAGCCCAGCAGCAGACGGAAGATAACGTGGCCTACGAACTGAAACAATCCAAGGACTAAAATCAGCTCACCGGAGAGCGTCATAGACGCAGAGTTGACTTATACCCTGACACAAATTAACGGCCACAACTAGGAATACGTGCGATCCTGATAGTTGTGGAGCCGTAACAAACATAACGCGCGAATATTTGGGGGATTAGATGGCAGTTTACGAATACGATGTAGTGGTAATCGGCTCAGGACCCGCTGGTGAAGGGGCGGCAATGAACCTGGCGAAAAAGGGGAAACGCGTGGCTGTGGTTGAAAGCCACGACCAAGTGGGTGGTAACTGTACCCACATGGGCACCATCCCCTCAAAAGCGCTGCGTCATTCGGTGAAACAGATCATCGAGTTCAACACTAACCCCATGTTTCGTGATATCGGCGAGCCTCGCTGGTTCTCTTTTCCCAAGGTGTTAAAGCGTGCGGAAAAGGTGATTACCAATCAGGTGATGATTCGTACCGGTTTCTACGCTCGAAACCGTATTGATGTCTATTTTGGTCAAGCCAAATTTGACGATGCCAAGACCATCACCGTCGAGCATTCAGATAAGGGCAAAGATGTATTGAAGGCGGAGCATGTAGTTATTGCTACGGGATCACGCCCTTACACGCCACCCGATGTGGACTTCAATCACCCGCGGATCTACAACTCCGACAGCATTCTTAAACTCGAACACACACCTCGCACCCTGATTGTCTATGGAGCCGGTGTAATCGGCTGTGAGTACGCCTCTATTTTTGGTGGCTTGGGCGTTAAGGTTGACCTGATCGATAACCGCGATCGATTACTATCCTTCCTCGATGACGAGATCTCCGATGCGCTGAGTTATCACCTTCGCAACCATGGTTGTAAGATCCGCCATAACGAAGAGTACGAGACCATTGAAGGGGATGATCACGGTGTGCTGATGACCCTGAAATCCGGTAAGAAGATCCGTGCGGATGCATTCCTATGGTGTAATGGCCGTACCGGTAATACCGATAACATGGGGCTGGAAAATATTGGCGTGGAGCCTAACAGCCGTGGCCAGCTTGAGGTGGATGATCACTACCGAACCAATGTCGATGGTGTCTACGCCGCCGGTGATGTAGTAGGCTGGCCCAGTTTGGCTTCTGCGGCATTGGATCAGGGGCGTGCAGCCAGTACCGACCTGCTGAAAGCGGAAGATTTCCACTTTGTATCTGAAGTCCCTACCGGAATCTACACCATTCCAGAGATCAGCTCTGTGGGTAAAACCGAGATAGAGCTAACCGAGGCCAAGGTGCCTTACGAAGTGGGGCAGGCGTTCTTCAAGGATATCGCCCGTGCTCATATTTCCGGTGAAACCGTGGGGATGCTGAAGATTCTATTCCACCGTGAAACTTTGGAAATTCTCGGCATTCACTGTTTCGGTGACCGTGCTTCAGAGATTATCCATATCGGCCAGGCGATCATGAATCAGCAAGGGGAGGCGAATACCATCAAGTATTTCGTCAACACTACCTTCAATTACCCGACTATGGCAGAAGCCTTCCGGATCGCTGCGATTGCCGGTCTGAATCGGATCGCCAATATCTAACGGTATCTGCAGTAGATAAGAAAAGGCCGCATCTGCGGCCTTTTTTATGCCTTAAGCCTAGTACCTACCCTATACAGTCAGTAAGGTAAAAAACCGAAAGGTGTAAAAGCATTATCCGTTTTGGAATTGGTGTATGGAAACAAAAATGTATGGTTCCCCTCGTTGTTGCAATAGCTGATTGCGATGACGAGGGTGGTCTGCGCTAATGT
>JAPHRD010000123.1 GCA_026196225.1 Motiliproteus sp. | reverse complement strand
ACGGTAAGAAACGACCAATAATCGCGCGGCTAAGCCGTAAATCTAGCTTGATCGTCAGAATGAGTTAGAAGGCGGGACTTATTCGCAGGTTCCCTAGTCATTTTGAAATCATATTCGCCTCATATATTACAGCTCTGTCCTTCTAGGTAAGGCCTGCCGACTCATATCTACGTCATATTTCAGGAAATATTATGCTCAAAAACACCATCCCTTTTTTCCTCTTTCTTGCTACAACTTCTGCGATCGCTGCAAACGATATTTCCGATGTAGAGATCAAAGGCATTGATAATCCCTACGTTCGCTGGGTTGATTTAACCTATCATGCAGATCCATCACAATCATCATCCGTTTCTGGGAGTTTTTACAAACAGGTTCATGGTCGGAAGTCTATGGGAGGTCATTTGGATATGACTCAGTACGATCGGCTGGGAAAAGTAGTGTCTCAACAACACGTTTCCATTTCACCTGTTCGGATTGCAGACAAACGATATAAAGCCACAAAATTCAACACTGACGTCGGTCCTATAGAAAACGGCGGTCGAATCGAACTGAGTTTCAATCCATTGCCTACCGGCCAGCACAGAGCATTTTGATTTTCTTTCCTAGAGACCTAAAAATGATCAAATTGAAAACAATAGTTATATCCTGTTCTGCTTGTCTGTTTCTTTCAGGAGGTATTGCACAGGCAAAAGTAGCAGAAATGACGACTGAAGGGTGGGCGTCAAAGCTGCAACAGCAACTGCAACAACATCCGCGTTGGAAAAGTATGACCCTTCAATCGCATGCAGGTGAACAGGACTTAGCAGCTAGCGAACAGCCGCTTTACAACCCTGAACTGGAGCTATCTTTTGAAGACAACGCTGAAGATGTTTATGGGCTTGCAGTTAATCAGCAAATTGATTGGCACGGCAAAAAAGATAATCGTCGAAAGGTAGCCAGAACCGATCAACAGATTATTCATTTTGAGCGCAGTATTGAGATCAATGAGATGATCTCTAGTGCGCTTAACAGCATGCTTGAACTGCAATTTGCTAACAATCAACTGCAACAGGCTGAACTGCGTTTACAGTTGACTTCACGGCTGATTGACGCCGTAAAAAAACGGGTAAAAGCTGGAGACCTTAATACAGTGGATCTGCAATTGGCGCAGCTTTCTTTGGCAGATGCAGTACTGGCCAAAAATGAAGCCGAAAAGCGTAGGCAGGAAGCTGAAGCTGATAAAAACAGCTTGATAGGTGAAACCTTAATCCCGGTACCAAAACGGCTTTTGAGCGCAAGAGATAGTTCAACGCCTAATTTTGAGCAGTTAGGGAAAAAGCTGCCAGAGTTTCAGATCGCACACTTAAAGGCTATTAGAAACAGATTGCTGGCCAAACAAGCCCGTCTAGCCGCAAAACCGGAACCGTCGGTCGGATTGGGAATAGGAAAAGACGGTGACGAGAATACGCTGACACTATCACTTAGCATACCATTTAACATTCGTAACAATTTTAACGCGGAGATTCGTGCTGCGGATACTCGAAGTTTGATCGCTGAACAGAAAAAACAGGACGTTTTTATACGTATCAGTAACAAACTAAAGAGTACTTGGGGCACTATGCAGCGGACAAATGAATTGATAAAACAATGGCCGCAAATTGACTCCCCTAACAACCAAACACTGAACCAACAACTAGAGAAACAGTGGCAACTAGGAGATCTTAATACCTCTAGTTATCTGCAAAACATGCAGCAACAAAACGATGCCTTAGCAGCAAAGATAGCATTAAAAGCACAGGCTAATCGTAGCTTTATTGAATGGTTGCGAGCCAGCAACCAGCTAGAGACTTGGCTTCAATCCCAGGCAAAATAATTCCTTTCAGATAATCATTTCAAACGAGATTCAAACAGCATGCCCGACGTAAAAATTGGCAGTATAGCGATTGCCCTCTGCATGACTTTAGGTCCATCGACGCCCCTTTGGGCCCAATCTGATGCGCAGTCTGATCATGGCCATGATCATCAAGATGAACAGCCGCAACTCGGGCCTAAAAATCTCGTTGAGGGGACTAAAAAAATCTTACCTCATGATGAAGGTGAGGAGCATGGTCATGGCGAAGAATCTAATAGCACTGAAAACAGCAGTCACGAAGAAAATCACAATCATGATGAAGGAGATAAGGAAGCGTTAGCTCATGATGAAGATGAGGGCCACGATCATGAATCTGAACCCGATGATCATGGCAAAAATGAACATGGAAAAATTACGGCGCACGAAGAAGACGAGGATCATGATCATGATTCCGAACCGGATGATCACGACAAAAGCGATCACGAAGAAAGCCACGACCATGAAGAAAGTGGAGAATCGGGTCATGAAGAGGAGTCATCAGAGCTATCGCTAACTCCTAAACAGCAGGAGATGATCGATCTTGAAGTTGTACAGTTGGAACTGCGTTCAGTAGCGGCTTACACTCAGGTCCCTGGAGAGGTTCTGAGCAATGCATACAATACCAGCGTTATATCGCCATTGACCGATGTTCGTATTCTCAAACGCCATGCAGTACTGGGTCAACACATTAGAAAAGGTCAGCCCATGGTGACGCTTTTTTCAGATCAGTTGGCAGGCTTGATGGGGGATCTATCCATCAGTGCTAGGGAATGGTCTCTTGTTCGTAAGTTGGGTGTACAGTTGGCAGGCAAGCAGCGTTACGATCAGGCGAGGTCCAACTACCGACAGCATGTTTCTAAGGTCAAAGCGTTTGGCATCAACGACGATCAGATTGTTGAAATTTTGGACAGCCAATCCAAACAGCTTTTGGGTCAGTTTACACTTTATGCGCCACACGACGGAGTCGTTCAGAAAGATGAGTTTCTAATCGGCCAGCATTTTCAGGCTGGCGCTGAACTGTTTGTCCTTGTGAATGAATCGAGTGTCTGGGTTCAGGCACAGGTACCCCCAAACCAACACCTGGATATTGATACAGGCAGTACGGTGTCTATCAGCATCGCTGGTGTGCAATACAGTGGTAGTCTCACGCAATTAGCTCACAGTATTGATGAAGTAACCCGTACCCGCATGGCTCGGATCACCCTAGATAACAGCAGCCATCAACTTCATCCTGGTCAATTTGCACAGGTCCAGCTCCCCACAGATGAAGCTGCTCCAGCACTGACGTTGCCAGAGTCATCATTTACCCGAACGCCTGATGGTGACTGGGGCGTTTTTGTTGAATCAGACCCCGGTCGATACCAGCTCAAAGAAGTTGAAATTATCAGTGAGTTTGCGGGATTTCGAGTCATCGAAGGACTGCCGATAGGTACAACGGTAGTTACTAAAGGTGCTTTTTTCCTCGCCTCTGAGCAGGCTAAAAGTGGCTTCGATATTCACAATCACTGAGGGTAGATAGATGCTAAATCGCATTATAGGCTGGTCAATCGCCAGCCGGGTTTTGGTCGTCATTGCTATTCTCGCGGCTGTTGTAGTCGGGACATTTCTGATCCCAAAACTAAATCTGGATGCCTTCCCGGATGTCACCAATGTCCAAGTCTCGGTTAACGCAGAGGCTCCGGGGCTGGCAGCCGAGGAAGTGGAGCAACTGATCACCTTTCCGATCGAATCGGTGATGTACTCCATGCCTAACGTCGAAGAGGTGCGTTCCATTTCGAAGACAGGTTTGGCGGGAATTACCGTGGTCTTTAACGAAGGCACCGATATCTATTTCGCACGACAGCAGGTTTTCGAGCAGCTTCAGGCTGCAAAGGAGATGATCCCAAAAGGCGTTGGCGTTCCCGAGATCGGCCCCAATACTTCCGGCCTAGGTCAAATCTATCAATATCTGCTGAAGGCTGATACCGACAGCGGTTACGATGTTATGGCACTACGTAGTCTCAACGACTGGGTGGTAAAACTACTGCTGATGCCTGTAGACGGTGTCACAGATGTACTCTCCTTTGGCGGTGAAGTCCGTCAGTACCAGATCAACGTCGATGCAAACCGATTACTGGCCTTCGGTCTGAAGGTTGATGACCTTATTGGTGCGATTGAAGCCAATAACCGCAATGCCGGAGGCTGGTATCTGGACCGTGGCGGTGAACAATTGGTCGTTCGTGGCGTAGGTTGGTTACGTGCCAACCAGAAAGGTATACAGGATATTCAGGAGATCCCCCTAAAAGAAGTGGATGGCGTACTAGTGCGTGTCGGCAGTGTGGCCACCGTTGAATACGGTGCCGAAATCCGTCAGGGCGCGGTAACCATGTCCCGAAAAAATGCTCAGGGCGAGATCGAAAATCTGGGTGAAGTAGTTACGGGTATCGTACTCAAACGCCTAGGAAGCAACACCAATTCAACCATTGCCGGAATTGAAGATCGAGTTGATCTAATCAACAGGGCATTGCCTGATGGCGTTACCTTCGAAGCATACTACGATCAATCGGATCTAGTTCAAAAAGCGGTCAACACCGTTGTAACTGCCCTGGTGCAGGCGTTTGTATTTATCGTAATTGTATTGGCGCTGTTTCTTTTGAACCTGCGTGCAACCTTTTTGGTCCTTCTGTCGATTCCACTTTCCGTTGGCCTGGCGCTGACTTTGATGGCTTACTACGGCATATCGGCCAACCTGATGTCTCTAGGAGGGCTGGCGATTGCCATAGGCATGATGGTGGATGGTGCTGTTGTGATGATGGAGAACATATTTAAACATCTCAGTCATCCGGATCGATGCCACGAAGGCCACACAGCACCAGAGGCTGAAGATCCTTACGATCCGGAACATGACGATCACGGAATCAGTCTACGTATAGAGATGGCCGCTCGCGAAGTAGCCCGTCCTGTATTCTTTGCCGTGATGATTATTGTAGTGGTCTTTGCACCGCTGTTCACCTTGCAAGGGGTAGAAGGAAAACTATTTCAACCGATGGCGGTAACCATCATTATTGCCATGTTGGCGGCGTTGTTGGTAGCGTTGGTCATTGTACCAGCGCTGGCCAGTCTGATGTTTCGCCGGGGCATCCACGAAAAACAGAACTATCTGCTGATGCCAATTGACCGCGCTTATCGCGCGATTCTTGGTTTTACCTTGAATCGACGCAGTTGGGTAATCGTTGGTGCGACATTGGCGGTGGCTGCTGCGGTTTCCGTCATCCCCAAGCTGGGCACAGAATTTGTCCCGGAATTGGAAGAAGGCACCATCAACCTACGTGTGACGCTGTCGCCTTCGGCCAATATGGATTCAGCACTGTCGGTTGCCCCTAAGCTTGAAAAAGAGCTGCTGGCCTTCCCGGAAGTGACCTATGCTCTGAGTCGAATCGGCCGTGCCGAAGTGGGAGGAGATCCGGAACCGGTATCCAATATCGAAATCTACATCGGTCTGAAACCGGTTGCAGAGTGGACCTCAGCTAAAGACCGCAAATCACTACAAAAGCTGATGCAAAAGCGCCTGGATATTCATCCGGGCTTGCTGTTCACTTTCTCGCAACCAATTGCCACCCGTGTTGATGAGCTACTATCCGGTGTTAAGGCCCAGTTGGCAATAAAACTCTTTGGTGCTGACCTTGGAACACTCGCCCAGAAAGCACGGGAGATTGAATCTGTCGTCAAGGAAATTCCAGGCACCACCGATGTAGCTATGGAGCAGGTTGAGGGAGAAGCCCAGCTAGTGGTGCGGCCAATACGGGAAGCGCTGTTCCGCTACGGTTTAGCCATCGCCGATGTGATCGATCTTGTAGAAAGCGGGATTGGCGGGATCAGCGCCGGACAGGTCATTAACGGTAACGAACGTTACGATATCTACGTCAGACTAGCCGAACACCAGCGCAATAATATCGCCAGTATTCGTGAGCTACGTTTGCAATCGAACAACGGCGCCTGGGTGCGATTAGGCGACGTCGCTGAAGTTTCAATTGAGGAAGGTCCTCCGCAGATCAGACGAGACGATGTACAACGACGGGTGGTTATCCAGGCAAACGTCGAAGGACGGGATATGGGTAGTGTTGTAGCTGATATCTACCAGTCGATCGAAACCGATATTGAGCTTCCAGCAGGTTACACCGTCGATATCGGCGGGCAGTTTGAAAATCAGCAGCGTGCACAGGCTCGCTTAATGATCGTGGTACCGGTATCCATCGCCTTAATCGGATTGCTGCTCTATTTCTCTTTTGCTTCCATGGGCCAGGCCGCACTGGTTCTTTTGAATCTGCCGTTGGCACTGATTGGTGGCGTTGCCGCACTCTACTTCTCTGGGCAGTATCTATCCGTACCTAGTTCGGTTGGATTTATCACCTTGTTTGGAGTCGCCGTACTGAATGGGGTGGTGATGGTAGAAAGTATCAACCTGCGCATTCAGGATGGAAATCCCATATCGGAGGCTGTGTATGAAGGCGCCTGTTCACGCTTGCGCCCGGTTTTGATGACCGCTATCACCTCTGCGTTGGGACTCATCCCATTGTTGATGTCAAACGATATAGGCTCAGAAATACAGAAACCACTGGCGACAGTAGTGGTGGGAGGATTGGTATCTTCTACCCTGCTTACCATGCTAGTGATCCCTGCGCTGTTTGAGTTGTTTTCAAGAGCGAAATACCGCGTCGACGACTAAGTAGGAAATTGCTGGTTGGAATCAATCTTAAAAAATAGTCACTAAACTGACTGATGAGAGATGTTTCCAACCAGCCCTGAAACAGGACAACAAATGCGACTGCTTCTGGTAGAAGATGATAGTAATTTAGGTGAGCAGCTACAGTACAACTTGCATGCCTACGGACATGTGGTCGATCTCTGTAAGGATGCACTCAATGCCGAC
Source organism: Motiliproteus sp. (assembly GCA_026196225.1). GTDB lineage: Bacteria > Pseudomonadota > Gammaproteobacteria > Pseudomonadales > Balneatricaceae > Motiliproteus. The sequence goes on along the minus strand of JAPHRD010000123.1, from coordinate 1,970 downwards.
TATATGGTCAAGGAAATTGAATTTGACGTTATCATTCTCGACTTGGGGCTACCGGATCAGAATGGTCTGGATCTGTTAAAGCAATGGCGCCAACAACATAATCACACGCCGGTGTTAATTCTTACTGCCCGAAATGAATGGGAAGAGAAAGTACGCTGTTTCAAGGCCGGTGCTGACGATTATATGTGTAAGCCGTTTCATCAAGAGGAATTGGTGGTTAGGCTTGAGGCACTCGTCCGGCGTAGAAATCCACGTGCTTGTCCACAACCGCAATCTGGAGGGATTAGCTTGGATGCCGACAATGAGCGGGCACTAATTACCTCTTCCCAACAATTTGTCTCACTAACGGCAATGGAATTTCGTCTGCTGCAACATTTCATCCGCAATCCGGGCAGGCTGGTCAGCAAGCAGCAACTACTGGATCAGCTGTATCAATTCGATGAAGAGCCCTCCAGTAATATTGTCGAAAGCTACATCCGACGCCTGAGGCAGAAGTTTGGAAAACAGATACTGGAAACAAAAAGGTTTCAGGGTTACATCTACCGAGGTGTTCAATGATCTCTATCGAGCACCAATTACTAAAAAGATTTCTGGCGGTAGCCATTTTGCTACTTACACTGCTCTGGCTGTTTCACCACTGGTGGTTGGAGTCGCTGTTCAGCGAGTTACAACAACAAAAACTCACTCAGGAGGTCGAAGCACTCAGCTCTTTACGAGGCAATCAGGAGATACCATTTATTGGTGACTCTTTGCTTTACCGCTCGGAACATAGTGGTCACTTCTACATCGTGAAACAGGGAGAGCAGCGCTGGTTATCTTTATCGTTAGTGGATAGCCAATTGCCGGTTGATCAATGGACCGAAGAAAGCGGTTTTTTCGATTACGTATCAGATCACGGCAAAACATACCTCGGCCTCAACAAACGGTTTGAAAACGGCGATCAGGTGACCGTAGTTGAAGACATCAGCAGCTCAGTTAATCAGCTGCAAAACAGCCATTTGAAACTAACCGCACTTGCGATACTGGCCATACTCCTTTTGCTATTTTTGCAAAAAAAACTAATTCGCTCAGCTTTCTCCAGCCTCGACAGTGTCAAAAAAGGGATCGACAGCCTACACAAAGGTGAGGAACCACGTTTACATCAGCCCGAAATCAAGGAAGTTGCTCCCCTCGTCGATGCCATTAATCAATTGCTTAGTTATTTAGATTCCCGCGCGAAACGTAATCGCCATCTGGTAGGAGATCTCTCACATGCCATGAAAACCCCCTTGTCTGTCATACGTCAGTTGGCGGAACGCAACAACAACGGTCTTTCATATTCTCATCAACAACTGTTGTTGGAGCAGACAGACAAATTGGCAGATCTAGTTGAAAAAGAATTAAAGCGGGCTCGGATTACCGGCCGAGGAAGCAAATCGCATAGCTTTTCGATGGAATCTGTTACGCAGGAGTTAGCGGAGACGGTCGGACTTATATACCCACAGAAAGCCCTTGATATCGAATTGGAGATCAGCTCTGACAGTTGTTTCCCTGGCGAACGCTCAGACTATACAGAGATGATAGGTAACCTACTGGATAATGCCGGTAAGTGGTGTCAGAAGCGGGTTCTTGTGACATCTCAGTGCAGTGAAACCGAACTTCTCATCCGGATTGAAGATGATGGACCGGGGTGCTCAGGGGAACTGATTCATCAGTTGCTGGACCGAGGTGTCCGAGCCGATGAATCAAAAACTGGGCACGGTCTCGGCCTCAGTATCGTTGCAGCCATTGTTCAGCAATATGATGGTGGAATAGAAATCGATCGAAGCCAAGGGTTTGGGGGCGCTCAAATAACAATCTCCCTGCCATTAATCTAACCTGTAGTAATTCAGACCCGATCTGACAGTTACCGACTAATCAGGATGTGACTGTCAGGTCAAAATCAGTTCAGCTTCTTTTCCTGCCAAACCGATTTACCATCAAGTAGCGTT
>JAPHRD010000117.1 GCA_026196225.1 Motiliproteus sp. | reverse complement strand
GAGACATGAATTTGAGGCTCTGGCTGAACAGCATCATGCGGGCCAAAAACTTCGTACCGCGACCCGTTGGGATCAGTTTATTGGTTTAGCCATGTCCCAGCTATCTGGGCGACAGAGCTTAAGAGATATCGAAGCCAGCTTGCGCAGTCAGCAGCCCAAGCTGTACCACTTGGGCGCAAAGCCGATTGCCAAGCTCTTCAGCCAGGTTGAGCAGGCCAAGCTTGTGTTTGATGAAACGTTCGTTACTCTGAATCATGAGGGTTACCTTTTTGGCTTTGATGTTCGTTTGGTCACATTCATCAAAGTCGGTAACCCTCCCTTCTTCAAGGTAGGTGTCAGATTAAGTCTAAATTAATTCATTTAATGTGTATGTAACTTTATTCTTCGTCCGCTTCATAACCCCGATAGACATCGGAGGTATCAACATCAATGGCTGCTGTTGAACTAAGCGCATCCATGCCTCCCCCCAAACTATTGGGGACTGCGACCAGGCCATCGCTAAATCCAATCACAGTGAGCTTCATCGCCTGACACTGCCGGAATGCATCCTCAAGCGCCCGAATAGCAGATACCTGATTAGAGTTCATCTCATCAGCTTGCTGCTCTTCTTTGGCGTTCTTTCGTCTGGGAACAACCTGTTTGAGAAGACGGCTTTGTGCATCCTTTAACTGGATACTGAGGTCAGTGCGCTGCGATTTAACCAATGCTATTTTCGCCAGGGAAAACTGCCGTTCATCGGTGCAGTAAAAAACCGCGCCGCTTTCAGCTTTTTTGACGCTGGCAAAGATTTCGGAAGCTTTATGGTGATCTGGAATCTTGATGTTCATTGATAAATGGGTAGCCGTTAATCAAGCAACCAATGCTACCGTTTGTCGGCTAACAGTGCCAGTAGCCGTTCTATTTCCGTATCTTTAGCATTGAGTTGACCATCAGTGTTGCTTTCCAAACGATATAATCGTCTTTTAACTTCAAGTAATTCGTCTTGATTCATAGCCAAGAGCGACTCTTTTTCTGCCAGTCGGCTATCCAGTTTTTCAACGGTTGCTTTCAAATTGTTATTTTCTTTTTTTAGATCAGCACCGTCTGAACCATTCGGATTATTAGTAAGATACGAATCTTTTGAGTAGCTGCTCGAAGAGCTCGATAGATCTGAAAACGCAGATCCTTCCGCATTGAGTCGCCTCTCCAGTTGCGCAACAATTTTTTCCAAAGTCTTGTTCTGACGAGTCAATTGCTGGTTACTCCCCCCTGCTTCGACTAATCTTTTTTCCAACTCCAAATTATCAGCCTGAAGTTGATCCAAGCGCTGCTGTTGTTCATCTATTCGGTCATAAGCCTGGGCCAATTGGCTAGCAATTTTTTCGGTTCGCTGCTGTGACTGAACTGTGAGCTCATCCAACTCTGATTGTTTCTGTAGCAATGAGTCTTTAATGGCTTGCTGATCTTTTTCTAAGACGGCTTGTGATCGCTCAAGAGCCTGCTGCCACACATCAAGCAAAGTTTTAGATAAGAAATCAGGAACGTCCGAATATTTTTGCTGATGATCAAGCCGAGCCGACAATCCTCCCCACCACTCATTTAACGCTTTGTGAATAGTGGTAGCGCTGCCCTTACCAATACGATCACGTACGTTCTGCTGTGACGGTTTTACACCCTCTTTGAGTAAAGCTTCAGCAGCGTCAAAAACCATTTCACGGGTTGATTTGGGCACAAAATACACCTTATGTATTTTTCCATATGTTTAATATAATACATTTCGAGCCTTTATCAATAGTTGAAAGAGATGCCCGCGACAACGCCCCCTACCATCAAACAGGCAAGGAGACGCATCTAGCAAGGGATGCTAGACGTGTTCTTATGAAAGGGAGAATAATGGAGGCTGGTGTCGGAATCGAACCGGCGTACACGGAGTTGCAGTCCGCTGCATAACCACTCTGCCAACCAGCCTGATCGGCGCTTAATCGCAAAATTTGGAGCGGGAAACCAGACTCGAACTCGCGACCCCAACCTTGGCAAGGTTGTGCTCTACCAACTGAGCTATTCCCGCAGATGTACTATCTTCAGCTGACGCTCAAGAAAACACACTAATTGGTGCCCGGAGCCGGACTTGAACCGGCAAGGGAATATATCCCGACGGATTTTAAATCCGTTGCGTATACCAATTTCGCCACCCGGGCATAAATGGAGGCTGGTGTCGGAATCGAACCGGCGTACACGGAGTTGCAGTCCGCTGCATAACCACTCTGCCAACCAGCCTGATCGGCGCTTTAAACGCTAGATTTGGAGCGGGAAACGAGACTCGAACTCGCGACCCCAACCTTGGCAAGGTTGTGCTCTACCAACTGAGCTATTCCCGCGTTTTGCCTGACCTGTCGATCAGGTGGTGGGTATTATAGATAGGTCCTTAGTCATGTCAATACGGCTAAATTGTTTAAACATGAATAATTTACCGATCTGACATTAACTCGGGCCAAGCTGCTCGAAGATAAACCAACATTGACCAAATAGTGAGCACTGCAGCCCCATAAAGTGTGACAAGGCCGATGTAGGCACCGATGGTTTGAGGCTCTGTACCCAACAACACAAATATCGCTAACATCTGCATAACAGTCTTTAATTTGCCGACCATGGAGACAGCAACGCTGGCCCGCTTGCCTAGCTCAGCCATCCACTCTCGCAACGCGGATATTACTATTTCCCGCCCAACGATGATTACCGCGGGGATAGTCATATAGATAGAGGAATAGGTTTCAACCAGTAATACCAGCGCCACAGACACCATCAATTTATCGGCTACGGGGTCAAGAAATGCGCCGAAAGCAGTGGTTTGATTGAGACGTCGTGCTAAGTAGCCGTCAAACCAGTCCGTAACAGCAGCGAGCCAAAAGATTCCCGCAGCCCCGTATAGACTCCAGCTAAAAGGCAGGTAGTAAACAACGACGATGCATGGAATCAGTAAGATGCGAAGGGAAGTGAGGATATTCGGTATATTCATGGGTGACTGAAGGTGCCTTAGTGTTCAAAAATGCTGCAAAGGTAAAGGGATCAAATCAGTCTTGATGTAAGTGTGCGTAGATCTCTTCTGCCATAACTCGGCTTATGGTAGAGACTTTTGCAATTTCTTCAACACTGGCGCGCTGAATTTCCTGGATACCGCCAAAATGTTTAAGAAGTTCTTTACGTCGTTTCGGCCCTACACCCTGTATTTCTTCCAATAATGACTGGTTACGTTTTTTGCCACGACGGGCCCTATGGCCTGTTATCGCAAAACGGTGCGCTTCATCACGAATATGCTGAAGTAAGTGAAGTGCCCCTGAATTTTGTGGCAAAACCAGCTCTTGATCCTCGTCCAGACGCAATATGGATTCTAAACCGGGCTTACGGGTAACACCTTTAGCGACCCCCAATACCAAGATGGAATTGATTTGCAGCTCATTCAACACGTCCTGAGCTTGGCTCAGCTGGCCCTTACCCCCATCAATCACCAGGATGTCCGGCAACACCGCTTCCTCTTTCTTAAGTCGCTTGTAACGTCGGCTTAATGCTTCGCGCATGGCACCGTAGTCATCTCCAGCTACGGCGTTTTCAATATTGAATCGCCGGTAGTCGGCCTTTCTCGGCCCTTGCTGATCAAATACCACACAGGAAGCAACAGTTGCCTCACCGGAGCTATGACTGATATCAAAGCACTCCATCCGTTGTGGAGATTCCTCTAAGGCTAATGCGTCTTGTAATTGCAGATAGCGAGAGTGAATATTCTGGCGATTGGTAATATAGAGCTGGATCTGTTGTTCAGCGTTGGTTTTAGCCAGCTTCAACCAGTTGCTGCGCGCACCACGAACACTGTGGCTGAGGGTCGCTTTTCGTTTCCGAAGGTCCTGCAGTGCTTCAACCAGACAGTCACCGTCTTCAATCTTGTGACTGAGTATCAGCTGTGGCGGAACAGGATGGCCATCGCTCTGTAAATAGTACTGGCCTATAAATCCCGCCAGCACCTCACCCTCTTGGGCTTCCAGTGCCAGTTTGGGGAAGTGAGCTTTGCTGCCCACAACCCGACCCGATTTAACAAACAACTGATGAATACATGCAGCGCCGGCACTGATAGCACAGGCAAGAATATCGGCATCACCATCCACGCCACTAATATGCTGTTCTTCTTGCACTTTCTGCAAGCTGATAATTTGATCTCGAAGTTCCGCCGCCTCTTCAAAGGCCAAACGCTCCGAGGCCTGTTCCATTTGCGAGGCCAACTCATCTCGAATTGATTGATTTTTGCCATCTAAAAACATCATGGCATGACGAATATCTTCACCGTACTGCTGCTGCGATACCATGCCCACGCAAGGGCCGCTGCAACGCTTAATCTGATACTGTAGACAGGGACGTGTTCGATTACGGTAAAAACTCTCTTCGCACTGGCGAATGCGAAAAATCTTCTGAAGTAGATTCAGGCTTTCTCTTACCGCTCCACTGCTGGGGAAAGGCCCAAAATACCGCCCTTTTCGTTTTCTTGCTCCTCGATGAAATTGAATCGATGGGTAGTCGTGTTTATCGGAGATAAAAATATAGGGGTAGGATTTATCGTCCCGCAGAAGAATATTATAGGGCGGTCGCAGTTTCTTGATTAGATTTTGTTCTAGAAGTAGCGCTTCGGTTTCGCTACCGGTAACGGTGACCTGGATATCGGCAATGCGCTGAACCAGGGCTTCGGTTTTTACCGCCAACCCTGTACGCCTAAAATAGCTGGCAAGCCTGTTTTTAAGGTTCTTTGCCTTACCGACGTAAAGTACGTCGCCACTTTTGGAATACATTTGATAAACCCCAGGTCGTTTGGTGACCTGGGCTAAGAAAGCTTTGCTATCGAAGGGACGATCTGCAGTATTTTGAGTGCTTTCGGATTGCTCAGACATCGGCATGCAAGGATTCGGTGGCTAGACCCTGGTGGAAGATCTAACTCTCCAACTTGGTATTCTTGTTTTCTTGCATATGGTGATGAGTAGCCTCGTGATAAAGACCTTCCAGTTGAGAACGGGTTTCATCGGTGATACCAGCACCACGGGATAGAGAAACTTCTAGATAAACGCCAATTTCAGCGTAGTAATAAAGACGTGCGTTAAAACTCTTAGCGCGTTTCATCTTGTTTAATGAGATGTGCGCACCATTAACCAGAATTTTATTGATATCGGTATCGGCCACCATTGGGAGGCGATCTTTTGATGCTAGTTGTTCCTGCTGTTTCAGAGTGAGTCTTTCAGCCATATTCTATTGCCAGTTTCTTCTTTATTTCAATTTGACACATGTTATCACAAGGATCCATAGTATAGAGTGTTAACAGTCGCTCAATAATCTGAAAACGCCATATTCACAATGGTTTACAACGGAAGTATTATCAATGCCGTCGTTAGAAATTAGCGAATTATCAATTCTTATTGTTGAACCTTCTTCTTTTCAACAGAAGGTTATTCGGCAGGAACTCGAACAATCAGGGTGTAATGAAATCGATACAGCTAAGTCGATTGAAGAAGCGCTGGTACATTTAGAACGCTACTCTGCCGATTTAGTAGTCAGCGCCATGTACCTACCAGATGGTGATGGCGTTGAATTAGTTTCACAGATGCGTAGCAGTGAAGCCTTGGGCGAGATTCCGTTTATGTTGATCTCCAGTGAACAACGCCCAGATCATATTGACCCCATTAAACAGGCCGGTTCTGTTGCCATTCTTCCTAAACCTTTCTGCCACGCTGATCTAGAAAAGGCGTTGGAGGCCACCCTCGCCTTTATCGATCCAGAAGAGTTAAATCTCGATTCCTACAACGTGGAAGCACTTCAAGTTCTGGTAGTGGATGATAGTGATTTTTCACTAAAACACATCGCACGAGCATTAGAAAACATCGGGGTTCAGAAGATTATTATGGCTCATGATGGTAAAGAAGCCTTAGCGAAGATTGAAGAGTACGAATTTGATCTTATCTTCACCGACTTTAATATGCCCAACATGGATGGCGAGCAATTAACCCAACACATTCGGGAACACTCCAGTCAACCCTACGTGCCGATTCTGATGGTGACTTCGGAGCAGAATGAAACCCGCCTAAACGGTGTTAAACGCGCCGGCGTCAACGCTATTTGCGATAAACCATTCAGCCCTGATCATATGAAGTCTTTAATGGTCAATCTGCTTAGTTAAAGCCATGACCTGGCAACCGCCGTTCGCCCCCCATAATCGAGCTGTTAGCGATCTAGCCTGGGTGCTGTTAAGCCCTCCATTATGCCTGTTCGCTAAACAGCAATTTACCCCGCCTCAACCCCGGTCAAAGTTAGTTAGCTGGCTGCAACATATAGACGAAGAACCTGAGTCGCTTTTTAGCTATTTGGATTCTGTTAGCAATAGCGACCACCGCCTAGGCCGCCATTTTGAAAACCTTCTGGGGTACTACCTTAAGCAGATTTGCCATAAAGGAGACTTAACTCGAGGCCTGCGAGTAGAAGATACCCGCACTCTGGGGGAGTTTGATTTTCTTTACCGACCTAAAACAAGCACAAACCACATCCATCTTGAAGTAGCAGTAAAGTTTTATCTTGGCACAGCAGAGCAATCTCTGGCAGAAAACTGGATTGGACCCAATCCTGAAGACAGCCTTGCTGCCAAGCTATACAAAACATTCGATTCCCAACTGAAGCTTTCACAGCACTCAGCCGCCAAGGCACAGCTATGTAGCCATCAGATATCAGTGGATGCCACTCAAGCGTTGCTGTGTGGAAAGCTGTTCTACCCTTGGAAACAATTTCTAGCTGGTCAGTTCCAGCACCCTTCAATCGTCAATCCTGACCATCAGAAAGGCTGGTGGGCTCGTGAGGATGATTGCGACTGGTTGGCAGAATCCAATTACAGTTATCAGCCATTGGACAAGCGTCACTGGCTGGCCGAATTAACATCGCCAGAAATACATACAGTCCGGGTTGAAGAAGTGTTAGCGCACGCGCAGAACCGCCCACTAATGGTTGCGCGAGTTGATAAACAGAACGGAGCTTGGAAAGAGATAGACCGGGGAGTGATTACTCCCCGGAATTGGCCGAATTAGCCTTTGTGCTCAAAACGCTTCAGCAGACTGGAGGTATCCCATCGATTGCCTCCCATCTCCTGCACTTCAGCGTAGAACTGATCAACCAAGGCTGTAACCGGCAGTTGAGCGCCATTACTACGAGCCTCATCCAAAACGATCCCCAGATCCTTGCGCATCCAATCGACGGCAAAACCGTAGTCGAACTTGCCGTCCACCATAGTTTCATATCGATTTTCCATCTGCCAGGACTGGGCCGCACCTTTGGATATCACCTCGACCACCGCTTTGGGATCCAGACCAGAACGCATGGCAAAATGAATACCTTCAGACAGCCCTTGTACCAATCCAGCAATACAGATCTGATTAACCATCTTGGTCAACTGACCAGCACCAGACTCGCCCATTAATTTAACGGAGCGAGAAAAGGAGTTGATCGCCGCTTCTGCGTTAGCAAAAGCATCGGAATCACCGCCAACCATAACGGTCAATACGCCATTTTCGGCACCAGCTTGGCCGCCGGAAACAGGCGCATCCAGAAATTTAAAGCCTTGTTGTTGAGCAATATCGTAAAGCTCTCGAGCAACTAAGGCAGAGGCGGTGGTGTGGTCGATAAAGGTAGCACCTGGCTTCATCGAACTGAATGCACCCTGTTCGCCCACCGTGATGCTTCGAAGATCATCGTCGTTGCCGACACAGGCAAACACAAGGTCAGCACCATTGGCCGCTTCGGCTGGCGTTTCTGCGTAGCGACCACCATAAGTGGATACCCAGTTTTTAGCTTTTTCTACCGTGCGGTTATAGACGCAAACGTCATAACCTGCACTTTGTAGATGACCTGCCATTGGGAATCCCATCACCCCCAGGCCGATAAAGGATACTTTTTTCTGCCCCATGTTGCGGTCCTCTCTAATTGGTTAAGCCAGCACTTTAGTAGCTGCTGCGGCTGCAGCGCCTCGCTCCAGGTCGACACCTTCGGCAATCAGTACGTTTTCTAACGCGTTGACACACAAGAGTACATTGCGGAGGTTACTGGCATGCCCCATCAGACCGATACGCCATACTTTACCGGCAAGAGCGCCTAATCCTGCGCCAATTTCCAAGCTGTAGTTCTTCAACAGCGTGGAGCGGACTTTTGCGTCATCAACACCCTCTGGAATCCGAACGGTGTTCAATTGAGGCAGGCGATTAGCTTCATCCACCAAAAACTCCAAGCCCATCGCTTCCAAGCCAGCTTTCAATCCTTCGTGGTTTTTCTGATGACGCTGCCAGGCATTTTCCAGGCCCTCATCTTTTAGAATAACCAGGGCTTCGTGTAACGCATAAAGCGAGTTTACCGGCGCAGTATGGTGGTAAGCACGCTTAGCACCTTCCCCCCAATATCCCATAACCAGTTTTTTATCTAGAAACCAGCTAGGTACTGCAGATTCGCGCTTCTGTACGGTTTCTACAGCTCGCTCGCTAAAGCTGACGGGGGAAATTCCTGGAGGACAGGACAGACATTTCTGGGTACCGGAGTAGACAGCATCAACGCCCCATCCATCCAGATCAACATCGATACCGCCTAAGCTGGTTACCGCATCCATAATAGCCAAAGCATCATTTTTATGGGCCAGCGCGCACAGTTCAGCCGCATCAGAACGGACACCTGTTGAGGTTTCAGCATGTACAAACGCCAACGCTTTAACATTATCGTGCTGAGCAAACGCAGCTTCTACTTTGTCTAGACTAACGGCGGTTCCCCACTCGTCTTCAACCAGGATGACTTCACCCCCAAAGCGACTGACGTTTTCTGCCATGCGGCCGCCAAATACGCCGTTCTGACAAACAATAACTTTATCACCGGGCTCAACCAAGTTGACGAAGCAAGCTTCCATACCGGCAGAGCCTGGAGCAGAAACAGGAAGAGTCAGGGCGTTTTTGGTCTTTAGGGCGTACTGCAACAGCTCTTTAATCTCATCCATCATACGCACAAATTCGGGATCCAAATGACCGATGGTTGGGCGTGCCATGGCAGCAAGTACTCGAGGGCTGACATCGGAAGGGCCAGGTCCCATGAGTGTGCGTTCTGGGGGGTAAAAAGATTGAGTCATAACAGTAAGTCCTTGTGAGAAGTAGCTTCATCGCCGCTAAAATAAAGCAGCAATTATCTTTATTATTCAGTCGATTATTATTTATTCTTAAACTATTTGCTTAGGCTCTGGTCTAGCTCACCAAGCTCTCGAACCATCTCGATAACCATATGAGCAGAATGGATGCCGGCCTGTTCCAAGAACTCCTTGAAAGAAACGGAGGATTCTTTACCAGCAATATCAGATAGCGCCCTGAAAATTATGAATGGCACCTCAAAACGATAGCAGGTTTGGGCAATAGCTCCCGCTTCCATCTCCACCGCCAGCATCTCGGGGAATTTGGCGCGCATGGCAGCAACCTTTTCAGGTTCGTGGACGAAGGCATCACCGGTGGCAATCAACCCTTTGACTGTTTTTACATCCTGAACCTTATGAATACTGTGTTCAGCAATGGCAACCAATTTTTCGTCGGGAGTAAAGGCGACCGGCATCTGCGGAACCTGGCCGTGCTCGTAACCAAACACAGTAAGGTCAAAATCGTGTTGGCACACCTCAGAAGAGATAACTACATCACCAATTTCAAGATCAGCGCCAAATCCACCGGCTGAGCCGGTGTTAATAATGCAGTGTGGCTGGAAACGCTCCAGTAAAATAGTCGTGCCGATCGCAGCATTCACCTTACCGATTCCGGATTTAAGCAACACAACCCGCTGGCCTGCCAGTTCACCCTGGTGAAACTCGTAGCCTGCCAGCTTCAGATCTTGACGATTCTGTAGCTGGTCTCGAAGGTAGGTAACCTCCTCTTCCATGGCACCGATAATACCAACAACCATGGCTGCTTCTTTATTACGTAGCCGGGATTCAATATCGCTGGAATCGATAGAAGATTTTTCGTGAACGATGGTCATCTTTTTTCCTGTAGGCGAAGACAATTATATTGGTGCACCAAGAACTAACCCATTGTAGTTAGACTTAGCGGCCAGTCAAAGGCTTTAAACAGAGGGCGAATTTCTTCGGGAACCTCGGTTGAAATGGTTATTCGTTCACCACTGTAAGGATGGCAAAAGCTAAGTTTGGCTGACCATAAAAGTAAACGGTGGCTCTGAAAATGTTCGCGGAAAAGTCGATTGTGCCGCCCTTCCCCGTAGCGGGTGTCACCTACGATGGGATGAGCGATGCTGTGAAAGTGACGTCGAATCTGATGTTTCCGACCGGTCTCCGGCGAGACGGACACCAACGAGTAACGAGCTTGAGGATATCGACCTACCGAAATTGGAAGCTCTACCGTCGCCAACCGTTGATAGTGGCTGACTGCCGATTGAGGCTCCCGAATATGGTCAGGATGCTTCTTCTCTTCTTTTTCCCGTTTATCGCTGAGTGCGTAGTCAATTGTGGCCTGCTCCTGGGTAAACCCACGAACAATGGCAAAATAACCTTTATCGACCGATTTCTCTCGAAACGCCTCTTGCAGATGGCCGGCGGCCTCTGAATGGAGCGCAAAGGCAAGCACTCCTGAGGTAGGTTTATCCAGACGGTGGACGGGATAAACCCTCTGGCCAATCTGGTCTCGTAGCAGCTGCAGCGCGAATCGAGTTTCCCGTCGATCAATTTCACTACGATGAACCAGAAGTCCACTGGGTTTATCGATAATGATAAAATCCTCATCACGGTAGAGGATGGGTAATTCGCACATAGCGGGGAGTTACCTTGAATACAAGCGCGCTGGGGGTAAGAACCGGGTATGTTAAGGACGCTATAAATGAAGTCAACCAAAGCCATAATTTTATCGGTTTGGGGTGGTACAACACCACCAACACTGCTATAAAAAGCAAACTATTATGAATGATAGTGGTCTACGTTGGGGTACGGGTAATTTTGTGCCAGCAATAATACGGCCATTGCCGCTTACTAACTGACGAATTTATTAACAGGGTGAACTATGACTACGCATGAAGTCGCAGCCAATCAACAGAGCCGCGCGCTGATTGAAACCAACAAAATGATCCGCAACACATACATGTTGCTGGCCATGACGCTGGTTTTCAGTACCGTAACAGCTGCTATTTCCATGGCGGTTAATCCTCCATTTATGGTCTATCTGGGCAGTGTAATTGCCAGTTTTGTCATGATCTTTGTTATCAACCGTATGCAAAACAGCGTTTGGGCTTTGCCTCTGACCTTCCTGTTTACCGGCCTGATGGGCTTCGGACTGGGACCAATACTGAATCACTACCTGGCACTGCCTAATGGTGGCGAAGTAGTGATGACAGCCATGGGCATGACGGCCATGACGTTCTTAGGTCTTAGCGCATACGTGCTCACCAGCCGTAAAGATTTCAGCTTCATGGGCGGATTCCTGGCTGCCGGTATGATTGTTGTACTGCTGGCCATCGTTGCCAGCTTCGTGCTGCCTCTGTTCGGTGTTCATATCTCTGGCCTGCAAACTGCGATTTCCGCCGTTGTGGTACTACTGATGGCAGGCATGATCCTTTATGACACCAGCAATATCGTAAACGGTGTTTACACCAACTACGTTATGGCTACCGTTAGCCTGTACCTGAACATCTACAACCTGTTCGTTCACCTACTGCACCTGGTTGGCGTATTAAGCGACGACTAAGTTTTGCTGTAATCAAGCCCTCGCATCTTCGGACGCGGGGGCTTTTTATATTCAAATACAAGGTTTTTTGAATATGAAGTTATCTATCCTAGTTTACGGATCTCCAAACGGCAGTCAGGCTGCCGCAACCGCCTATCGTTTTACCAAGGCAGCACTGGAAAAGGGGCATGAAATCTACCGGGTATTCTTTTACGGTGATGGCGTATATGCGGCCTCTGCTTTAAACACTCCCCCGCAAGATGAACAAGATCTGAGCTCTCTTTGGCGAGAACTCGGTGAGCAACACAATTTGGATATGGTTGTCTGCATCGCCGCTGCTTTAAAACGGGGTGTTTTAGACCCTGGAGAAGCTAAGCGATTTGAGAAATCCGCCCATAATCTCTCGGCCGGTTTCACCCTCTCTGGTTTGGGCCAGATGATGGACGCCAGCCAGCAATCTGACCGAATGATCACCTTTGGGTACTAGCCGATGTCGACCACAGCAAAGAACATACTGGCAGTGATGCGAACAGGTCCCTACGGCAACCAGACCGCTAAAGAGGCACTGGATGCCGTTTTAACGGCGGCGGCTTTTGAACTACCGCTATCCCTGCTGTTTATGGACGACGGCGTCTTTCAACTACTTCCGCAACAGGACACCCAAGGGATCGGTGCTAAAGATCTTTCTGCCACCTTGCCGGTATTACCCATGTACGATGTAGAGCGGTTCTATGTGGAACAATCCTCACTGGAATCACGGGGAATCAATAGTGCCGAGCTGATATTACCCGTCGAAGTACTCGACAGCGAACAGGTGAAAGTCCTATTTGCAGAAAGCGCCTCGATTTTGAGTTTTTAAGATGATCCTTCATACCGTCAACAAGTCCCCCCATACTAGCAATTGTTTGCAAAGCTGTTTGCGCACCCTCTCCGACCAAGACGCTTTACTACTTATCGAAGATGGGGTTTACGCCGCAGACAACCATTACGCCAATCAAACTGAAGCTTTAGGCGAAGAGATAACTCTTTATGTTTTAAAAGCCGACGTTGATGCAAGAGGATTGCAAAATCGCCTATCATCACGCTTCCAGGTGATTGATGACGCCGCTTTTGTCGATCTCTGTGTACAGTACCCAAAGACCCAAAGCTGGTATTAATTGATGTCCGTTAATGCTTCAGATTTGCCTGTTGCCGTAGACGCAGAAGGCTACCTCAAAGATCTTGATGACTGGACCGAAGCCGTCGCGGAACTCATTGCCGTACAAGAAAATATCGATCTAACCGAAGAGCACTGGCAGGTTATCCACCTGCTTCGAGAATTCTATCGAGAGTTTGGTATCTCCCCTGCAATGCGAATATTAGTGAAACAAGTACGCATTAAACTAGGGACTGACAAAGGCAGCAGCATCTTTCTAATGAAACTATTTCCCGGCAGCCCTGCCAAGATCGCCAGTAAGATTGCCGGGTTACCCAAGCCAACCAATTGCCTTTAAGCAGATCGGCAGCTTTGCTTTTGTCGAGTAATCTACAACCTCATTAAATCACCCCTGAAACGGATTCTTTGCGATGACAAAGCCATTGAAAGCTAAAAATACAACAGTCGCATTCTTAGGCATAGGTTTGATGGGCTTGCCCATGACTAACAACCTACTGTTGGCTGGTTATCAGCTACAGGTATGGAACCGCACCCGAAAGAAAGCTGAGGCTTTGGCTCAAGACGACCAACTTAAAATTACTGACTCGGTTGAAGAAGCTCTTGAAGGCGCGGACGTCATTATTTCCATGCTGGAGAATGGCGCCGTGGTTGAACATGTACTGTTTCACCGCCAAAGCTACTTGGCCAGCCAGGAAGGCACTCTTTTCATCGATATGAGTTCCATCTCACCGGAAACTGCTATACGCCACCACGACATTCTTACAGAATCCGGCAGATACTATCTTGATGCCCCGGTATCCGGCGGCACAGTAGGCGCAGCTCAGGCCACTTTATCTATAATGGCCGGCGGTGATAAAAACCAGTTCGAGCGAGCTAAGCCTCTTTTCAAGAAACTAGGTCAACCCATCCATATTGGTCCTGTTAGTACCGGCCAGTTAACAAAATTGGCCAACCAAGCGATTGTAGGTATTACCATCGGTGCCGTATCTGAAGCCTTGATGCTAGCCTCCAAGGGTGGAGCCAATCTAAAAGCTGTCCGCAAGGCTTTGTTGGGGGGATTCGCCAACAGTCGTATTCTCGATCTACACGGCAAGCGAATAATCGAACGTGATTTCCTGCCTGGAGCCACTTCACGAGTGCAGCTTAAAGATCTGACCACCGTGCTCAGTACGTCTGACCAACAGAATCTCAACCTACCTCTCACCCAGTTGGTGTGTGATCAATATCAGTCGCTGGTCGATGCCGGCGATGAGATGCTGGACCATAGCGCGCTCTACCTCCAACTCGAACGATTAAATAGCGAGCAGTCGTGATGCCACGTTTTTCTGCGAACCTCAGCTTACTGTTCACTGAAGTCCCGCTGTTGGAACGATTTCGGGAGGCTGCTAGCAGCGGTTTTAAGGCTGTCGAGATTCAGTTTCCTTATGAACTGGATATCGACACCATCAGTGACCAGCTGCAGCGGTACGATCTCCAGTTGGACTTAATCAACTTCCCCGCAGGAGACTGGCAGACTGGCGATCGTGGCATCGCTTGCGATCCCAATCGCAAACAAGAATTTATCGACGCTGTGGACCAAGCCACCAGCTACGCCAAAGCACTGCAGTGCCCTCAAATTAACTGTTTAGCAGGCATCCCACCTGAATCCGTGGACCAGGATCAAGCCCTATCGACGCTTCGTGAAAACCTGCAATATGCAGATCAAAAGCTAGGCCAAGATGGTATTCGTCTAAATATTGAAGCGATCAACACCGAAGATGTTCCTGGGTTCTTTCTGCATCATTCCGATCAAGTAGTTGCTCTGATACAACAGTGGGGCCTGAGCAACAGTTATCTGCAGTATGATGCTTACCATATGCAGATCATGGAAGGTGCCTTGATGGAAGGTGCCTTGATTGAAGGTGCCTTGATTGAAACCATCCGGCGGTTATCAGATAAAATCGGACATATTCAAATCGCTGATACACCCGGTCGCCATCAACCTGGAACAGGTACAATTGACTTCCCTAACCTATTCAAAGCCTTGGACATTGTGGGCTATACTGGGTGGGTCGCACTGGAATACAATCCTTTGGGCGAAACCAAATCCAGCCTCGACTGGATGAACGCCTATGTGAAGAGCCAATAAGGACCTTTCAATGACAACCATACAAAACAGCGTCGAGCAGGAAGTAGACTCGGATGATGTAATGCTGCAATGGGCAACCTTTGAGTTGGCCGAAGAGCTCTACGGCATTAACGTCATGCAAGTCATGGAAGTGCTCAGACTGACAGAGATCGCCCCAGTACCGGGCTCTCAGAACTTTATTTTGGGGATTATCAATCTACGGGGTAATGTCATCACCGTCGTAGACACCCGCACACTGTTTGGTCTACCAAAAGCGGAAGAAACCGAAAACAGTCGCATTGTAGTGATTGAACTGGCAGATCAGGTGGTGGGCATGCTGGTGGACTCTGTTGCAGAAGTTATCTACCTGAAGCAGTCAGCCATCGAGCGGGCACCCAATGTGGGAACCGACGAGAGTACCAAGTTTATCCAAGGTGTTAGCTATCATAGTGAAAAGCTCATCACCCTACTCGATCTGGATCGAATGATCGAAGACGATAGAGATCTGGAAGATCTTTAAACTTCACGATTCCTAAACTGCACCACCTCTCTTAAAAGCACTCGCTACGGCGGGTGTTTTTCTTTCTCAGAGCTATAGGGGATCTTCACCCGTCAAAAACTGGTAGAGATTAATCAACATACCCGCCGTTGCCCCCCAAATAAAATGGTCGTTATAGGGCATGGCGTAGAAATGTCGAGGCTGTCCATCAAGCACTCTGGAACAACGCTGATGGTTACTGCTATCCAACAGAAATTCCAAAGGGACTTCAAATACCTCTTCAACCTCAAAGGGATCAGGGGATTGGGGATAAGCAGGCTCCAGCAATCCCACCACTGGCGTTACCACAAAGCCCGTCCGGGTAACATAATCATCTAGATGACCGAGAATATCTACCCAATCGGTAGGGATGCCCACCTCCTCTTCGGTCTCTCTTAGTGCAGTTGCTACAGCCGAAATGTCATGAGGTTCGCTGCGACCACCGGGAAAACTGATTTGACCGGGATGGTGGGTTAAATGAGCAGTTCGCTTGGTAAACATCACTGTCAGCCCATGGGGCTGTTTAACAATAGGCACCAACACGGCAGCACTCATAAGGGGTTGATCACCTTTACGGTTAGGTAGCATACCGTCGTTTAAGCTATGGTCACCCCGATATCGTTGCAGTTGCTCAATGTCATTGGGAAATCGACTAGGACTATAGCTGTTGTCGTTAAAACGGTCAGATAACCACTCTGCAGATAGCAGATCTCTTTGGTTTTCTGGAGAATTTCGATCATTCACAAATTCAGTCACTCAATTCTATTCGGTTCCTGCCATTAGCCTTGGCTTGATAAAGCGCTCTGTCAGCTTGGTCAAACAATGTTTCGGCACTCATATCAGCGCTCACTTCGGCGCTGGCACAACCAATGCTGATAGTAACTACATCGGCCGCCTCTGAGTCTTCGTGGGGGATCGATAGCGCCATCACAACTTCAAGCATCTGTTCTGCTACACGTTGGACGCCTTGACGATCAGTGCTTGCCAATACCACTGCAAACTCCTCCCCTCCGTAACGTGCAACCAGATCGCTGTCACGATCAGCACAACGTTCCAGCACTCTGGCTACCCGGGTTAGGCAATCATCCCCCGAAACATGGCCATAGCGATCATTGAACAGTTTGAAGTAATCGATATCAATAACCATCAGCGAGATGGTCGATTTAGTTCGCCAAGCCAGTTTCCATATCTTTGCCAGGTATTCATCAAACCGGCGCCGATTGGCAATCTCGGTGAGGGCGTCGGTATTGTTTAGACGGGTCAGTAAATCCCGTTGACGCTTCAATTCAATATGATTGGCAACCCGTGCTTTAACAATAGCGGGATTGAAAGGCTTGCCAATATAGTCGACCGCCCCTAACTCTAGCCCTGAGGTTTCCTCTTCGACCTTCCCTTTGACGGTGATAAAAATAACGGGGATATCTTTGCTTCGGGTATCTTTCTTTAAACGCCGACACACTTCGTAGCCATCGAGCTTGGGCATCACCACATCCAGTAAGATCAAGTCCGGTGGAGTATCAGACAGCGCACGGCTTAATGCTTGCTCTCCATCCTTGGCCAAAATACATTCATAGTCATCCAACAAACTCACCAGCACCTGACGATTAATACGCTCATCGTCAACGATCAGGATACGTCCTTTGTGTTGTGCCTGATCAATGTTCATGGCGTTGTGCTTTATTAGTCGCTGCGATTCGTTGCTGCAATTTTTTTAGTCCTGCGTTGGCCTGTTCAAACTCACACTCATCAACCAACTGCTCTAGTACGACCAAATCTTTTTTATATTGAGATGTCAGTAGTTTGTGCATTTGGGTTAACAACGTTGAACAGCGACTATTTCCCTGAATCAGCATAGGTTCTAGCTGATTGGCTAATTCCAAAAACCCTTCAAAATCAGAGCTATCACTACTCTGTGATTGTAGAACACCACTTTCATTTAGTTTCAGGTAGTTCAGCATTTCCGCCATTACACCACCAAAGTGAACCTGAAATTCAATCAGAAGCCCATCGTAGCAATGGTGGTTTTCTATCGCCTTTTGGATCCTTGTGGCTTGTTCAGCTAGATTCTGCGCTCCCAAGTTGGAGGCACTACCCGACAGGGTATGGAACTGTTTCACCAGCTCTCGACGCTGGTTTAACTTAATCAGGTTTGTTATTACTACCGGGAATCGCCTGTTGTTTTCATAAAATTCCTTCAGTAATTTTAGCTGTAAGGGCTTGTTGCCGTTCAGGCGTTGAAGTCCCTTTTCCAGATCCAAACCTTTACTCATAGTCTCAAGTTTTTGGGCTGGTTCTGGAGTTTTTAAATTCTCTGGTTCGGATGAGCTATATCGAGTGGCGGGAATGAACCTCAAAAGCACCTCAAACAGTTTTTCAGGAATGATTGGCTTGTCCAGATGAGCGTTCATGCCTGCAGCTAAGCTCTTTTCGTGGTCGCTGTTAAGGGCATTTGCCGTCATGGCAACAATAGGTAAATCAGCAAACTCCGAATGCTCGCGAATCTGCCGGGTGGCCTGGTAACCATCTACCTTAGGCATCTGAATATCCATTAATACGAGGTCATAATTTCTACCCACTTTTCGATCAATTAGAAGCTGCTGCGCTTCATGGCCATCAAAAGCTACGTCAACATTCAAACCTTTAGTAACCAGCATCTCCTTCGCCACCTGCTGATTGATTGGGTTGTCTTCTACCAGAAGGATATTAGCGTCGGCTATCGTGGACAGATCCCAATCCTGAGTGATCATTGCGTTGGGGCTCGCAAAAGCATTAGACGCAAAATTCGTTGTTAGTGCTAACGCCTTGTTTAAGGTTTGCAGCAGGTTTTTGGGAGTCACAGGTTTAATCAGCTGGTTAGGTCGATCGCCGCCATGTTCTTCAATCTGGGTATGGGTAACTAGCCAGACAACAGGTATTTCATAAGCTGACAACTGTGCCTCTCTTTCCTCGTCGAGAGAAGCTCCGTTGATTATCAGTAGGTCAAACTGCCCTATCGGACTTCCCATACCATTAGCCTCTGAGAGTCGTGCCAGAAGCTCTTGATAACTAGATTTAACTTCATAATAAATACCAAAACTATTGAATTTTCTAGTTAAGATATCCATGTTTGTTTCGATCTGCGGATCTAAAACCAACATTCGAGTGCTATTCAGACCAACCAATAACGGCTCCTCTCGAATACTCGAAGGATGCTTGCGGAACCTGGCGTGAAACGAAAAACAGCTACCCTCACCCAATATGCTATCTACCCGAATCTCCCCTCCCATCAAACCAACCAACTGTTTGCTGATTGCCAATCCCAAGCCACTGCCCCCATAACGGCGAGTGGTGGTGTTATCTGCCTGGGTAAAGGATTGGAATAGCCTATGCAATTGAGCCGGATCCATACCGATACCGCTATCCTCTACAGAGAACTCCAGTAACACATCACTATCGGTTTCCTGTTTTGAAATCACTGATACCTTAACTTTGCCTTTGTCTGTAAATTTGATGGCGTTGGCAGTCAAATTTATAAGGACCTGTCCCAACCGCAGTGAATCACCGATAAGCTGGCGAGGGGTGTCCCAGCCATAATCCAGCAACAATTCCAGATCACGGTCCTTCGACTGTAAGCGCATCAAGTCACAGATATGCTCCAGCACGTCATCTAGCACAAAGAGAGATTCATCAAGCCTCAGCTTACCCGCTTCTACTTTGGAAAAATCCAAGACATTGTTAAGCAGTTCCAACAAGTGTTGAGAAGAGGTCTGAATCTTTCGAATATAGTCGTGTTGTTGATCATCAACAGTGGTTTGCTGTAACAGATGACTTAAGCCGATCACTGCATTTAGAGGCGTGCGGATCTCATGACTGATGTTTGCCAGAAAATGTGACTTAGCTTTGGTGGCTAATTCCGCTTCAATTCTGGCCTGCTCAAGATCCTGTTCAGTACGTTTCTGGTAACTGATATCGTACACCCAGAATAAAACGCTGCTCTTACCCTTAAATTGGATAGAATCCCAAGAGGTCATACTCCAAAAGGTGGTTCCATCTTTGCGCTTCATAAGGGTTTCACGGGGGCTGACATGGCCATCTAATTGGAACGCCTCGACAAACAGGTCACGCTCCTGCTGACTGACCCAGACATCTTTACCGGGATGCCCTATCCACTCCTGCTGGGTAAACCCGAACATAGTGGCGCAAGGAGTACTCGCAAATAAAATCTCACCATTTTTAATATCAGAAACACCGACCGCAATCGGGCTGACTTCTAAGATGTGCTGCAGACGTTCTTCACTTTCTCGAAGTGCTTCCTCTGCCAGAATTCGCTGGGTAACGTCTGAACCAGTACCGCGGTAACCTTGAAAGTTACCCGATTGATCATAGTAGGGCTTGCCGGTAATAGACCAGTATCGGGTCTCCCCTGAGGCGAGAACTGGACGATAAACGAAATCATTGAAAGGACGGTGGGCGTCGAGATCGTCCAAGTGCTGCTGCCAACGGGCATCTAACTGATCTTCGCTGATCATCTGGCGTCTGGTTTTACCGTAAGCATCGGCGGTGTTATAACCACTTTTATAGATATGCCCCTGGGAGAAATAGCTAAACTTCAGCTCCTCATCCATCTCCCAGACCCAATCAGACATAGTTTCAACCAGATCTTTGAAACGCTGTTCGCTATGCTGCAGAGCGGCTTCGCTAAGACGGTGTTTTTCGATTTCCTGCTGCAGTTCAGCAGTTCGCTCTGCCACCCGTCGTTCCAAGCTTTCTTTGGTCTGTAGCCATTCCGGTAGTTCGGATTCGTTATTAATGGTGTTTATCCTCTTCCCCTGTCGTACAACTGACCCATAAAGTTTAGGACACCCCCGCCGCCCTTGCGGGCAACAGCCAAAACAAGTTCGTTGAGGCGTATATCCGTAGTTCACTGATGCAAGGAATACGACTTTCGGAATTACATAGCGCGACCTGGGTTAAAAAGCTATGTCCTGTTGTCTCGATTTCCTATGTTTGCCACCAACACATAGCATTTGAATCTTTCGAATCCATAGAAAACCCGAGTAAAACTTGGAGGTCGTTATGAAAACCCGACGCATTATCACCGCCATCGGTGCCAGCATAGATAGCTTCGTCAGCAAGGTTGAAAACCATGAAGCCGTGGCTGATTGCGCCATAGCTGATGTTCGTGGCGCAGCAGCAACACTGAAGGTACAGCAGGGCAAAACCTTATCTCAGTTACAACGTATCCAGCAGCAAGTTAATGAACAGCAACAATTCCAACAGCGTTGGCAAAAACGAGCGCTCAAATTTGCTGATCAAGATCGCTCCAAAGCCCTTCAATGCATCAAGCAAGGCAAGGAGGTCCAACAACGGATAGAACGATTGCAGTACCAACAAGAGCAATATCAAAACATGGTGGGCCAGCTCACTCGAAATTTGGAGGAAGTAGAAGCACGGCTGGAACAACTGCAGATCAAGAAAACCACACTATCTTCCCGCAGCGCTCGAAACAGCGCATTCAACTGCATGAACAACCATAGCGCTGTGGAGGAAACAGAGCAGCTTTTTGAGCGCTGGGAAGCCAAAGTCCTAAAGGATGAGTACCAGGAAGGGGTCGTTGATATTGATGCCAACAATCAATTTGAACAACAGATTGTTGCCGAAGAAGAGGCCGAAGCGCTAGAGCTTGAGCTGGATGCCTTAATGTCCGAGCAATCTAGCGGAAAACAGGAGTAATGCCATGAACCGTTATCCTCAAACCCTCTCCAACTCGTGGTTATCGATGGCCAACTTCGCAAGTCTTTTTCGTTGGCTGGGAACTTTGGCCGTGGTAGCTGCGGCTTCAAGCTACTTATTGCAGGGATTAGAACTGGCAGATAGCTCCCTCCGTCACTGGGCATGTCTGGGAATGATGATCATTGTTGCCCTTTCAGGTCTTTTCAGCCAAAGAGTTATGGGAGATGCAAAAACTGCAAGATTACTGTTTATGATCTCAATCGGTTTGGTTTCAGTGCAATTTACCCATCTCGGAAGTTTGGTGTTTGATTCCTTCGGTAATCACCAAGGCGTACCCTCATTCATCGATCTGCAACCCGCTTCCAACCTGGCTGAAATCGGATATATCGCAGGAGCCACCCTGCTGGCTTCATTGCCGGTCTGCATCATTGGTTTCAAGATAATGGCGCGAGCCAAAGCGCTACCCTTGGTTATCACTTTCCTGGCCAGCAACTCGTTACTGTTGTTGCCCTACCGCAGCTCCTTCCTCGTTGCTGCCGTGATAGTTTCGATTCTATTGATCACCTTCGCCTGCCAGCACTGCTTCTTTAAACGAGACCGACTCTTCTCCACCCCTGAAGGCATAGCCTGTCAACTGCTGATGTTAGCGGTTCCCGTTATTGCCCTGATTCGATCTACATTCTACTTTGGTGAACTAGCGGGCTATTCCGCCATTCTACTAAGCCTTGGTCTGATTATGTTACGGAGTGCAGCGGGTTGGTTCTCTTCACGCTCAATCACCGAAGTACTGTTGTTAGGTAGTGTTGTTTTGGTTATCGCGGGTTGGCACAGTCTCGCTACTGATGTTATTAAGATTGAGTTGCTGCAAAATTATTTTCTCCTGCGACTACTACTGATTGTCGGGCTGCTTCTTGCCGTAGGGCATCTGTCACCTAATATCGGTCGTTTCTATCGGATTCTAGGGATGTCCATTAGCGCACTGCTAACCTATCTCCTTTGCATGGAAGTCAACACCCTGATCAGCACCCTGCTCTCTGTTGGCCTAGCCATCATCCTCACCCTTTGGGGCGTTTACCGCCAATATCGTGAGCCCACTTTATCCGGCATTGTATTAGCACTGTTGAGTAGCTTTGCTTTCGCGCTCCATGTCATGGCTCATATCAACACCGACATCTGGATCGCTTTAGGTGTTCTAGGATTTGTTCTGGTGATGGGAGCAACTTTGATCGAACGCTTTGGTGGCCGTTTAGTCACTTGGATACCAGGCACATGGAAGCAGGTTAGCGAATGGAAATAAGTCAGTTGCCTTCTTTGTTTAACAGTCAGACTTGTTAAAACGATAGCCCCGCCTTCATTGGGCGGGGTTAGAACCTACACAGAACTAAATTAGGCGTCACTAATTCCAAATCAATCTAAAGGAGTTGCTAATATTTAAGGACAGAACTCTCCGTTAATACTAAAGTATATGATTCTAACACTGAGTTAAGGCTGGGAGTAAGGATTACAAATGCAAGTTAACCAGTTGAATACCGCTACTATTAAGCAATTTTCATCTCAGGAACTGAAAGAGGATTTTCTACACAGAATCAACAACACACAACGGGGACTTGGCGCTAATCCGTGCATGGGGAAGATCTTCATGTCACGGGTGGAGAAGTTGGTCAATGAATTTAACGCATCAGGATCGACGCCAGAATCGATCCATAGAATATTACAGGGAATGGAAAGCGATTTTGGCACCATTGAGTGCTACAACGAATTTATACAGGCGCTAAAGCAAGAGATGGAAAAAGGCGCTGCATAATAAAAATAATAATCACAGATTTTACGAAAGGCCCCAACGATGGGGCCTTTCTCGTTTAAGCAGTGTTTATCTATACGCCGATATGTACGGACACCTTACGCCCATGATTTCCGTGCCGATGCTCCCAGCAATATATACCCTGCCAGGTCCCTAGAACCAACCTCCCTTCAGAAACCGGAATACTAAGGCTGGTGGCGGTCAACGCAGCTTTTATATGCGCTGGCGCCGAGATAATACGACAAAATTTTGTGAATCAATGGGCGTGAGTGAACGAATAACCGGAAATTAGTAACTCTCAAACAGGCAGATGATTCAAATTTGAGCAAATGGAAGCATTCACAAAAAATGAACTGTGAACATCGATCAAACAAAACTGTGAATCATCATTACTAATCTTTTGTAATGTTACTTCAGGCTAAATAGTGAAACCTACAAAAACTTAGATTCATAAATTGGTTAATCTGATTACGTATTTGAGTCTTCAACTTTGACACCCGCTTGTCCATGCTGCCTATCCTTAGCCATTGCTGGCTTAAAGATAGGCAGTTACACAGGTTTATCTACAGTCTCCTTATAAACACAGATTTATTAACTCATCTTCGTATGAGCTTACCCATACCCCGGCAAGCTGAGCAAACACCGCCGCCCACAATTTTGCCTTTTCCACCGCAAAAGTGGCATTTCTCTAACTGTGGTTCAACTGATTGTGTAGGCTTTTTAGTGGTAACTTTGGGTTTGGGCTTTCCTTCCTTTAAACGAGGTGCTGGACTTATATCTCTGTAATCACAGAATTTAGCCCACCATTTTGATGCGTCTTCCTTAGATTTAAAATGAGCAACTGCACCATCGCGTTTACCGATAGCCCAAGCGCTTCCATGTTGATAGCAGTGTGCATTTTTCCATGTATCCAGCCCTTGAGGAAAAACTATTCCCATATATTCTGGTGAGCGACCATTAGCAGTTTTAGATTTTGGCCGAATTTCTTTCCCGTCAGATTGGTCTGACTTTGCCACTCTGTTGGGTGCATCGACCCCTAAAACGGTTTTGAGATCCGCGATGTGCCGCTCAGTGAAGTAAATAGAGTAACCATCTCCGGCCAAAGTAACGGGAATTTCTACTTCATCCACTACATCCAGTAACAGGGACTTAAGGTTGCATTCACTATCGTTAACTAACCTGAACATAGCAGCGTGATTTGGGCAGAGAGATAAGTAATTTTGGGGGTAGAATTTATTGGTTTTGAGAAAGAATTCGACCGCTTCGAAATAATAACTACCATCTCTTTGTTTAAAGGGCAGCTCTCCTTTGCAGATCTGACAACTCATACTGTCATCTGGATTGGTATAGTTATCTTTCAGATACTGCCTAGCCTCTTCTTTAACGATAGGTTTGTTAATTTGAACCGTTCGTGTTCTTTCCTCAACCACTCGACCTGGTGCATTACCTGCTTCTTCTGCAAGCCTTTTTTGCCTAATACCTGAGTTACCAGCAGAGCGCTCTGGTAATTCATACTCAGCCGCGTCACAAGGTTTCGTTGAGTACTGGAAGAGAAGATCATCGGCAGAAACGCCTAGTTCCTTGACCTTTCTCCACTTCTCCTGTTCTTCAGCATTATCAAATCCAGCAGCTTTCGCCGCACCATCTTTTCGAAGATATTCAGAGCTTCGCTTCCTCTCTTGCTCGCCAAACCCGATCGCTGTCAACAAGCCATTTTTATCATCGTATGGAAAGTCACTTCTTAAATCATCAACAGAGATCTCCGAGGGCTTTTTAACATTCCCTAACTTGTCAGGTATCCAAGAATGATCTTTTAATAGGCAAACTAACTGAGAAGGGCCTTCCCGAGTGGGGTACTGTTGATTGGGACGATAGCGTGCTTTGTCACACATTGGATCTGCTTTAATCAAGCACATCCAAATTAGTCTAGACAAAGGAGTTGCTGGATTTTTAAGGTAACGTTCTAATCCCTGAATAGTAAAATCTGAGTCGATGCCTGTATGAGTCCGCTTTGCATACGAATCTCGCCTAAGATCTTTGCTGTTTGGGTTAAGATAGGTTGTAGACCGCACAACTATTAATTCGTGCATAACTCCGATCGCTTTGAGGAAAGCAGTGAATTGCTTTAGTTCTTCTGCATTAAATCTTTCAGCATAATCTCTGCATAGAATGTCTCTCGAATGTCCTTCGACAACAGACTCAAGTCCTGTTTCTTCATAGGGCGAGCTAAATGCGAGTTCTTGAGGTGTGCGCCAATAAAGCCTGTTCTTAGAAGACACTCCCAGCAAGAAAGAATGTTCTTTGAACAATTCACGATCATCGGGATTGCTTTTCCAGTAATTGATGTACTGTTTCAATTTAGGGTAATAGTTACTCTCCTTGTGGCTAGCTGCCGCAGTATTATGCTGAATAAGGCTGAGTTCGATAATTGTCCGAGGGTTGAACTCTCTCACACCCATACTTTGTAAAAAAGCAATGGCGTATTCCTTCGCTGTCGCAGACCTTACATTTTCGTAGACACTTTTCTTTACAAAGAAAACGTTATCTGGAAGATTTATTTCGTAGCCTTCACTAGGTGAAAAAAAAGCATCCTCTGGTAGCACATGGTCGGTCGCGCCATTCTTATCAATTCTTACAACGCGACTACAATCCAGGCCAATTATTTGGTAGTGGAGCTTCATTGATTCTCCTAGTAACGAGTAGAACCTTTGAAGCCATTTATCATCTTTTTTGAAGATCAGTTTTTGGATTACTCTATCTTCCTCCTCAACATTAGGATGCATGATGTAGGATAGTTCTGACCACTCCCAGCGACTGATCTCAAGACTATCTAAAAACTGATCTTCACGTTGATGAAGTTGAGGAGGGTTTCCTGCCCAGAACGGAGGAATATGACCCGTTAGTTCGGCCATATCATCGTCATCTAGTGCTGTCGATATTTTGGCAGGCCCTCTAAATAATGAAGCCCCTGGAGCGTATTTTCCGTTCTTGGTAGGCGTTAATGGTTTGTTTCGGAAAGCATCAACAATCGCTAAACGGATCGGCTCGTAAAATTCTGGGACGTTGTCACGCACGTTAGGAAGGACACCTAACGCTTCCATAGAAAGCATACCCTTATCTCGAATAATCGAGAGTGACTCTACTACCAAACTAGAAATATGATTTCTCAGTTGGTTGTTAGCTGCACAATCTCGAACGCTATCACGTGCAACAGTCGAAGCGAATGGTGCATGCAGATGAAAGCGAAGATTTGAAGTTTCTTTATCGGCAGGGAAAAATATGGAAACTTGACCTCGATTCACAGGCATTATTTTCCATAAAACCTGGTCAAACTCTTTATCGTTTTTTGTCTCAGCTTTGACAAGAGCGTATGCAATGGCTATTCGGCAGTTTTTTTCTCTTGCTTCCTCGTCAATAACGTCAACTTCTTTTTGAAATCTCAACCAATTTGAAGACGTTCTTTTTCCGTCAGGATGACGCAACTGAATCTCAATTCGGCCATCCTGATGATCTATCCGTCGTAGAGAACCTGATGATCCATCATGGAGTACATATTCGATGGAACGTATGTGCGACAAAAACAGTAGAGTATTGTCACCAAGTGCCCGCAATCCTTTTTCTATTTCCTCCAAAGCTTTATTGGGTGATTTTTTTGGATTGTCAAAAGGAAAAATAAATTGGGTTTTTCCAGAACTTGCTCTATTTTCTACGCCAATTGTGTCTGGTACTACTAAATCACGAATTTTGAAGTTGAATTTCCCTGAATGAATCTCGGGCGTGTTGGTATATGCAAAGACCGCTTTAAACCCAACCCCAAATTTTCCAATACTAGGGAACCTGCGAATAAGTCCCGCCTTCTAACTCATTCTGACGATCAAGCTAGATTTACGGCTTAGCCGCGCGATTATTGGTCGTTTCTTACCGT
>JAPHRD010000062.1 GCA_026196225.1 Motiliproteus sp. | reverse complement strand
CTATCGGCGAAAGTGAGCTGGTGATCCATCGAGCATTCCCCAAATCATGAAGGTAAGGATTATCTCATGCCAGGGACTTAATCACAGGATCCCTAGGCACATAGAGTTCGCCACGGAATAGCTTGCGAGCAGTACGCACCAATCCTGCCTTGTCCACCAGGGTTTCAGCACCCGAGCCACTGGTCTCTAAGACGATATCGATCTTACCGCTGGGATGTTCAATCTTGATCTGGGGTTTATCACCCTCAGGGCGCTTAACCAGCTCATCGGTCACGGTACCTTCGACCATCACAGCGGTGCTGACACAGATAGCCCCGGTGACTGCATGACTGGCATGACAGTTATAAGGAACAAAATAGCGTGAGGTGATGGTTCCTCCCTGCTCCGGCGCTGACAATAGCGAGACTTTAGGCAGAACCTTGTCAGAAACATCCCCCAGCCCCATTTTCCAGGCTGCCGCTCGGCGAATTTTTTCGATACGAGCCAGCAGATCCTCATCGCTATCCAACTCATCTTTGCCTTCCTGACCGGACTTGCCAAGAGATGTTGCGGGGATCAGTACCATGGGAACCGCTGCATCAACACAGCTCACCTCAACACCATCAAAGCTGTCGCGGAGATTTCCGGTAGGGAACAATTTACCGGTTTTGGTACCAGCCACATCCAGGAAATTCAGCAACACAGGAGCGCCGGTGCCTTCAACGCCATCGATAGCCGTATCACCTTCATACTCTACTTGGCCGCCAGGAGTCTGCACCACAATCTCAATCAGCGAATCGGTGTTGACGTTGCGGATCATAACCTGGGTTACACCCTCTTCCGCACGCACTAACCCTGACTCAATCGCGAAAGGAGCTACACCGGACATGATATTGCCGCAGGAGGGTGAAATATCGACACTCATATCGTCCACAGACACCTGAGCAAAGAGATAATCAATATCAGCATCGGGATGTTTGGAGATAGAAACAATGGCAGCCTTACTGCTTAAAGATGTACCACCACCGATTCCGTCAATTTGCTGCGCACTGGCAGAACCCAGCGCCGCCAACAGCACTTGTTCTTGTGAAGCCCAGTCAGCAGGCAAATGATTGGCTAGAAAATAGGGCCCGCGAGAAGTACCACCTCTCATCATTGTGCAAGGGATAGCGGTTTGCATAATTTCTAACCTCCTTTAAAGGTAATCTTTAGTTAATCCGTTCCATTTATTTCGCTATTTTTGTTTAGCTTTTCTATGCCAATAAATTACGCTTCAGCCCGAACACTGACAAACCATATGTTTTTGCACATTGATATAGTTATTCTATACCTGAAATTTGAACGAACGAATACCTACCCCGGCCCATAAACAGACAAGAGTAAGAAAAACCTAACGGGCTATAAAAAGGGTGTCCCGGCCACCCCTAAAGTTCAGGGGCACTAACGCCGGGAAGGGGAAAGGGGTTTGGACTGAGCTATTAGTTTTCGCTTAAAACGGCGACTTTATCGAGTTCCTCAAGGATCAGGCACTCCATCTCATAAGCGCTTAACTGTTCCTGATTAGCCACTTTAGTTTGGTTATCTACAACCACACGCAACTGAACTGGACGCTTCTCTTCCATCATTTCTACGAATACTTTTGGTTGTGCCATTTGGCCACCTCCTATAAATTTTATATATATTTTTTCTAAATCTTTTAGCTAGCCAAAAGCGCACTTATGTTTGCTTTTTATCCCTAGAAAAACTACCTTATTACTATAGTTTTTCTATCTCTTTAAGAGTTATTGGCTGATCAATGGAATACACAATAATTGATCAAACTGTCAGCAACCTGTCACTGCAGAAAAATCGGAAATTTTATCTATGAGCCGACTCCCTCCCCTTAAAGCACTGCGCGCATTTGAAGCTGCAGGCCGTCATGAGAGTCTGAAAAAAGCCGCTGAAGAGCTACACGTCACTACCGGAGCTATCAGCCAACAGATAAAATTATTGGAGGAGCACCTGGGAGTTGATCTGTTCCGGCGACTGAGCAAATCGGTACGACTCACCGAAGCCGGCAAAGCCAGCCTGCCAATTATTGAAGAGGCCTTTGAGCTACTGCGGGAAGGTGCGGCTACGGCTCAGAATTACCGATCCGGCAGCATCATCAGTGTCAGTGTCGCCCCCTCATTTGGAATGAAATGGCTGTTGCCGCGACTGGACCAGTTCTGCAAAGACCATCCCGAGATCGATCTAAAGGTAGACGCCTCAACCCGCGAGGTGGACTTCGCCCACGAGGAGGTAGATCTGGCGATTCGTTACGGGCCGATCAAAGAACGGGGGATGCATATAGAAGTACTGACCGAAGAAGAGGTATTTCCGGTATGCAGTCCGCGATTGCTGGAGCGCCCTGGACAACTACCGCTAAAACTGACTCAACCGCAGCAGCTAGTGGATTTTCCCTTGCTGCATCTGGAGCGCCGACGTAACGACGATCATTTCCCGAACTGGACACAGTGGTTAGAAAGCGCTGGCGTTAAAGGTCTGGATTTTCAGCACGGCATGAGTTTCAGCATGTCAAACATGGTGCTGCAGGCAGCCATCGACGGCCAAGGTGTCGCCATGGGAAGCAGCGTTTTGGCAGCCGACGATCTCAAAGCTGGACGACTGATCCGCCCTTTTCAGGACAGCCTGACAGCCCGTTACAGCTATTATCTGATCTGTAGCAAAAATCTCAGCCGCCAACCTGAGGTCATTCAGTTTATTGAGTGGATTCGCTCGGAGATAAAACACTAGGACCGCTATGAAAGAATTTACCGAACCACAATCCACCAAAACCTCGCCCCGCTCCTCCCTGTCCAGAGCGGCCCACGCCCACCAACAACTGATGGAGGCGATAAGGTCCGGCCAGTTAAAACCGGGGCAACGGGTCCGGGAAACCGACCTGGCTGAACAACTACAGATCAGTCGCACCCCGGTTCGAGAAGCACTGCACCGCTTACAAAGCGAAGGATTGATCGTCAACGCTCCTCAGCGCGGACTGATTATCGCCGAACTGGATTATCAGCAAATCATGGAGCTCTACCAGATGCGCGAGGTGCTGGAATCCACCGCTGCAGGCCTTGCTGCCAAACACGCCTCCGAACCCGAGATCTATGCCCTGCGAGAGATGATCTCCAAGCAGCAAGACTGTCTGGATGATGCGGAAGCCCAAGCCCACCACAACCGCCTGTTCCACAACGCCCTCTACCACGCCTCCCACAACCGTTACCTGCTGAAAACCCTCAACAGCCTTAAGGACGCCATGGTGTTATTGGGAGCCACTACCTACAAAGTCCCCGGCCGCAGCGAAACCGCGCTGGAGGAACACCGGGCTATTGTTGATGCCATCGAGAAAGGTGATCGGACTGCAGCAGAGGATATTACCCGTGAGCATATTCGGGCGGCGCAAAAGGCAAGGATTGAATTGATTAATCAGGGTTGAAGATCTATTACTTAAATTTTCACACGGAATCTAAAGGGATCGGCCCCGTTAATATCCTAATTATTGACCAATCCCTTGAAACAGCTTAACCACTTAAACCTGACCCAAAGAAAGAACCCTCCTCATCAACTGTGCAACTGCACAAACATATTGCATAATCAAATTAGCAAAGATGAATTTACAGCCATGCAATTCCTACGTTGGCGCTTCTATCGATGCACCCATATGTGATTTGAATGGAGTTCAACGCATGTCCACCTCTCGCCAAAACCACTGGCATGCTATAGAAGAATCGGAAGTCCTGAATCTACTCGAAAGCCAAGCTGAAAATGGCCTGGATACCGAGATAGCCAGAGAACGATTCGAAAAAGTCGGTCCAAATGCCCTGAGCCAGAAAAAGGATAAAAATCCATTTATCCTGTTTCTACAGCAATTTAATCAACCGCTGGTGTATATCCTGCTGGGGGCTTCAGCCATTACCGCCCTGCTCCAGGAATGGATAGATTCCGGGGTCATTTTCGGTGTGGTATTGGTCAACGCCGTCATTGGTTTTCTGCAAGAAACCAAAGCCATGAAAGCGATTCGAGCCCTGTCCCAGGCGATGACCAGCGATGCCACGGTGATCCGCTCAGGTCAAAAGCGACGAGTCTCTTCCACTGAACTGGTACCCGGCGATATCGTCGTTCTACAATCCGGAGACAAGGTACCGGCTGATATCCGACTGATACGCACACGGGAGTTACAGATCGATGAGTCGGCGCTGACCGGCGAGTCGGTACCGGTGGAAAAGCGGGTTAAGATTCTTGCCCCTGACTGCGTGTTGGCGGATCGCTGCAATATGGCGTACGGATCGACACTGGTCACTTATGGCACGGCTTTGGGCGTGGTTATTGCCACCGGCGATCGCAGCGAGATTGGGCGAATCAACGAATTAATTGCAACGGCTGAAGTGCTGGCAACCCCATTAACCCGCCGAATCGGCCAGTTCAGCCATCTGCTTCTTAAAGTGATTCTGGCGTTGGCGGCCCTCACCTTTCTGGTGGGTATACTTCGCGGCGAATCCTGGATCGATATGTTTATGGCCGCAGTGGCTCTCGCCGTTGGGGCCATACCGGAAGGCTTGCCTGCTGCTTTAACCATCACCCTGGCTATCGGGGTTGGCAAGATGGCGAAGCGCCACGCCATTATTCGCAAACTTCCCGCCGTTGAGACACTGGGTAGCACCACCATTATCTGTTCGGACAAAACCGGCACACTGACTCAGAATCAGATGACCGTACAGGAGATTCACGCAGCAGGTTTCAAGCTATCGGTTTCCGGCGTCGGCTATGCGCCTGAGGGTAACTTCAATCGCAGCGGCATCGAATACGAAGCAGCGACACACCCAGCTCTTTTGGAATGCCTTAAGGCCGGCTTGCTATGCAACGATTCTCAGCTGGTAGAAACCAACGAAGGATGGCGG
Source organism: Motiliproteus sp. (assembly GCA_026196225.1). Taxonomy (GTDB): domain Bacteria; phylum Pseudomonadota; class Gammaproteobacteria; order Pseudomonadales; family Balneatricaceae; genus Motiliproteus. The sequence goes on along the minus strand of JAPHRD010000062.1, from coordinate 15,530 downwards.
GTTGAAGGGGATCCCACAGAAGGGGCGCTGATTACCGCCGCGCATAAAGCAGGGTTACATCAGCACAGGCTGGACCAGTCATTGCCACGCATTGACGCGATCCCTTTTGAATCGCAACACCAATACATGGCCACTCTGCATGACTGCATCGATGGCAAGAGACTGGTTTATCTTAAAGGCTCAGTCGAGAGCCTACTATCCCGCTGCAGTAACGCCCTTGATGAAGAGGGTCAAATTGCAAAACTGGATAAAGACCACTGTCATCAGGACGTCGAAGCCATGGCTGCCAATGGCATGCGGGTGCTGGCTTTTGCCTGCGTTGAATTAACCGATCAACAAACAGAGATATCCCACGATGATCTTGCAAGCGGCCTGACCTTTATCGGCCTACAGGGGATGATCGATCCGCCACGCCCGGAGGCTATTGAAGCGGTCAGCGCCTGTCAGTCAGCAGGCGTGACTGTAAAGATGATTACCGGTGACCACGGTGTAACCGCTGCAGCCATCGCACAGGAGATTGGTCTTAAAGGCAGACGCCTTGAAAACGGCCAGCTTGCCGCCATTACCGGCCATCAACTGGCCGAAATGAGTGATGAACAGATTGATGAAGCGGTACAACAGACCGCTGTATTCGCTCGCGTTGCCCCAGAACAAAAACTACGACTGGTAGAGGCGATGCAGCGGCGCGGCGATGTTGTTGCAATGACCGGTGACGGTGTGAACGATGCTCCAGCACTTCGACGGGCCGATATCGGTGTGGCAATGGGAATCACCGGCACTGAGGTCTCCAAAGAGGCAGCCGACATGGTGCTGACCAACGACAATTTCGCTTCCATCCGAGCAGCTGTCGAAGAGGGGCGCGGAGTCTACGACAATCTAATCAAGTTCATCACCTGGACCCTACCTACTAATCTTGGAGAAGGGTTGGTCATCCTGACTGCGGTCTTCGCCGGCCTGACGCTGCCAATTCTTCCGGTACAGATTCTCTGGATCAATATGAGCACCGCCGTTCTGCTGGGATTGATGCTTGCTTTTGAACCAAAGGAACCGGGGATCATGGACCGGCCGCCACGGGATCCACAAAGCAATATTCTTTCGGCAGGCCTGATTGGGCGAATTCTATTGGTCGGTTTCATGCTTCTTCTGGGAGCCTACGGCCTGTTTGAATGGGAACTGGCCCAAGGCGAGTCCGAAGCGGTAGCCCGCACTGTAACCGTCAATGTGTTTGTATTCGGTGAGCTGTTCTACCTGTTTAACTGTCGGTCATTGCGCTATTCCGTACTTCACCTGGGCTTTTTCACCAATCCCCTATTGTTGGTTGGTGCGACCGGCATGATTCTGCTGCAACTGTTTTACACCTATTCACCCATGATGAATACCGCCTTTGGCAGCGCACCTATTGGCATTGTTGAGTGGCTCAATATCCTCTGCGTAAGCTTTGCTATTTATATGGTTGTAGGCATAGAAAAGTGGTGGATACGAAAAAGGGAAGCTCGAGACTGCTGAGGTTCAGATCAGACGACCATTACTTGCGCCCTAATTAGGCCCAGTAAGCGAGTTAAAACCAGAAATTTCCTGGGCGTGCTAAACTGCGCGACTTTTGGCAGTGATCTGAAGATTGAGAATTGCCCTATCTTTCTACAAACGGATCGCCAGATGTCAGACAAATTCTTTTTCAAAGGCCGCCAAGATGCACGTCAAAGCCATATCAAGTACGGCTATGAAACAAAGGGGAAGCATAAGTTAGGCAGCAAAAAGTATCCCCTGGAATTAGTGGTTACCAGTGAGAAACGTAAGACAGAGGTAGAGGCGTTAGCCGCTGAAGCAGATTTGTACGTAGTGGTTCAGCTCGATACTAGCGAAGATGCCGTTGAATCTATCACCGGCCTGACAACGCTTTTAGATAAAAAGAGCACGATAAAAACCGATAGCACCCCCTCACGTAACGAGCCTTGCAGTTGCGGCAGCGGTAAAAAATATAAGAAGTGTTGCGGATAGTCGTCGCCGGGCGTTATTGATCAGGAATGCTTACAGCTTGCGTAACCATCACCGCCTTTCTGCCTCCACCAGGCAGCAAACGCTTTAATATCAATCACGCAGAATATTGAATGCCTGAATCCTGCCCGCCATCTAACCTCCCTGTTGATGATTTTTTGGCGCCCCTGTGTCACCAATTTATAGAAATATTGCATCAAGATGACGATATTTTGTTGATCAACAAACCCAGCGGTCTACTCAGTTTATCGGGCAAAAACCCGCTCAATTGGGATTCGGTACACTACCGTTTAGTACACGGCCAAAAGGGTGTGAGCCCTGCATTTCCCGAAGCAAAATTACCCCATCGATTAGATTTTGGGACGTCAGGTATTATGGTCGTCGGGCTAAATGCAGCCTCTGCACAACATCTCAACAAACAGTTTCAATCACGCTCAATTAGAAAGCGTTATGTGGCTCTACTAGAAGGCCGGATTGAAGATAATCATGGCCAGATTAGCGCAGCCATTGCAAAGGACAAAGACAACTTTCCGCTAGTGAAAATTTGCCATGCCACTGGCAAAGCAGCCGTAAGCGAATACACCGTATTGGAGCGACTCGAACAACCATGCAGGAGCCTGGTGAAATTTACGCCGCTTACTGGGCGCACCCACCAATTGCGCATTCACAGTCAGGCAATAGGCCATCCAATTCTTGGATGTGACCTGTACAAAAGCGAATCCAGTGAACAGATGGCTGATCGCTTACTGTTACACGCCAGCGATCTGTATTTTGAACACCCAGGTAGTGGTGATGAATTTCATGGACACTGTCCTTGTCCATTTTAGACAGTAGTGGCAAATCGATATACAACGCTAAACTGTAAAACACTGAAAGTAATGAGGGTGAATTTAGAATATGAGCACTGAACAACCGAATAATCCATTGCACGGTATTACTCTTGAGAAGGTTGTAACCAGGCTAGAAGAGCACTACGGCTGGGAAGAATTGGCTCGGCGAATCAACATCAATTGCTTTAAGAGCGATCCATCTATCAAGTCATCGCTGAAGTTTTTACGCAAGACGCAATGGGCCAGAGACAAGGTGGAAAATTTGTATATTTCAACCTTTGAAGAACAATCCCCGTGGGGGCGAATTAAATAGGGAGTGCTGTCTATTGGACATGATGGCATAGAGGGAGCACATTCAGACAGCCCAAAATCCTACGATTAAATTGCTTAATCAGAGCTAGATTACATTCTCACCAAAACCCAATACCCACACCCCATCCATGACGATCTAACGATCAGAATCTTGACACCCTGGCAGGTGGTCTGATGTAAATCAAATGTGCTAGGTTGGCCTATCGAGTACTATTAATCATCCAATTTTTGCTGTAAATAATATTCAAAGCACCAATGCTCTATAGCGTAACAAAAGGATATTGATGAAGTTTTTTTCTAGCGTGTGCGTAGATAAAAACTGTGTCCAAAGCGGGATACAAGAGGTTTTAGACCGTTTACTGGAAAGTGATCCAGGCTGTATTTTGCTGCTGATTGGTAGCCAGGCCCAGATAGACTTGGACCAATTGCCCGCCATCTTTTCCAAACAGCCCGTTCCCGTCTACGGTGGGATTGTTCCGGGTCTTATTCAGGAGCAAGAGCATTTTTATGGCGGTGTCATTGCCCTAGGTTTTAACCGTGAACTTCGGGCATCTGTAATCGAAGACATCACCCGTCCTGAGAATGAAATCTGCGCCGCGTTAAAGCAATGGTCCAAAGAAACCATTGCCGCTGGCGCCGTTGTCATGCTGGATGGTCAAAGCCGTGGCATAGATGATTTTGTCGCATGCCTCTATGACAGCCTGGGGCCAAACCCTAGTGTCATGGGCGCCGGCTTAGGAAACCTGGACTTATCTCCTGGACCTTGCTTAATCACAGCATCGGGCATTCATGAAAATGCGGCACTGGTATTGAGCCTGCCAGCACCGATGGCTTTTGGTCTCCACCATGGATTTAACAATGTCGCCGGCCCTTTCCTGGTTACGGAGTCTGACGGGAATGTCATTCACAGCATTAACTACCAATCGGCGTTTTCTTTCTATAAAGAAGTTCTTGAACAGCAGCTCGGTCATGCTATCGAATTAAATGATTTTGCCGATGTTGCTAAAAACTACCCCTTTGGGATGCTACAACTCGATAATGAATTCTTGGTAAGAGACCCGCTCCAATGGCAGGATGACTCAATAACCTGTGCCGGCTGCATCCCGGAAAACACCACCGTCTACATTCTGCATTCAACCGCAGATGGCCTTATCAACGCGGCTGCCGAAGCAGCAAAGGACTTAAACGCTGATTTGCTGCCTGCCTATGGCGACCACCAAGGTTACTTTTCATTTTTAATCGACTGTATTTCGCGGATAGGTTTTTTAGGTGAGCGCTATGGTGATGAGCTGCAAGCCATTACGGATAATCTCCCCGATGGAACACCCCTCATAGGCATCCTGACTTTAGGAGAAATCGCCAGTTCAAGACAGGGCAGCATCCATTTTCTGAATAAAACCACCGTGGTTGGGGGAGTAAAACGCTGAATGCCATGAAGCTGGATACGTTAACGCTAATCTCGATCCAACATGAATTATCGATGAATATTGGCACCAGCCTTGAGCTCTGCCCGATGGTTCGCCAATTCATGAAAACATGTATTCGCCGCCTATCGCTACGCCGTATTCATCTCTATATGGAGTCTGGCAACGGACAGATTTGTGCCGGTGAAGAATATGCAGTATCAGATAATCATTTTCGCTTTTCCATGCCTTCGTCATCTACCAACCAAAGCTCGGATGAAATTGCCGTTTCATACTTGAACTACAAACGCCCAATCAAAGCTACCCTTGTAGAAGATAGCAATGGAGTACTCCTGCACGCCTTTCCTATGGCTGGCGTGGGCCTGATTATCATGGAACGTTTGAATATCCCCCTTCAAACTGACCTGCTAGAAGCCCTCACTCCGATAATTAAACGTTTCAAATCCAGTTGTGAAGCGGCAATACAACATGAACACCTAACCCAAGAAATAAACCGCCGCCAAAAAGCAGAACAACACATTGAGCACCTTGCCTATCATGACGATCTGACTGGGCTACCCAATCGCCGCAGTTTCACGCTAAAGCTCGATCAAATGATTCAGCAAGCTAAAGAGACTGGTTGGCAAGGCGTTCTGCTCTATGTGGATTTAGATAATTTCAGAGATATCAACGAATCCCTTGGGTATGCCGTCGGCGATGCAGTTCTCCGAAGCATTGCCCTACGCTTGGAAAATGCTCATTACAAGAATCTTTCCCTATCTCGAACTGCTGGCGATTCCTTTGGAATACTTCTTCCTCTTTTTTCAGGCTCTGAACAGGAGCTCAAAAAGCATGCATTGGAGATAGCAAAATCAGTACAGGCAACCATTGATGAACCCACGGATCTAGAGAACCTGACGCTTTCTGTCTCGGCAAGTATTGGGATAGTTACTTTTTCGGGTAAAGGTGTAGATGGCGGTATGTTATTGGCCCAGGGCAGCGTTGCCATGTATCAGGCCAAACTATTGGGCAGAAGTACCCTCCATTTCTTTGACCCCAATATGGCGAATGCGACGGAAAAAAGGCTAATTCTTGATGCCGAAATGCGAGCCGCATTGAGAGAAGATGAGTTCGAACTCTATCTTCAACCTCAGATAAATTCCGATAATAAAATAACCGGAGCCGAGACCCTCATTCGCTGGAACCATCCAGAAAAAGGTATCGTAGGCCCCAATGACTTTATTCCAATGACTTTATTCCAATGGCCGAGAAGTCCGGCTTTATTGTCCCCTTAAGCGACTGGGTGCTCAAACGAGCATGCACCTACATTAATCAGCTCAGTCAATCTCAGAAGTTCGCTGACCTGAGATCTGTGGCTGTTAACCTCAGCGCCAAGTACTTCCATCAGGCAGATTTTGAATCCCGCGTACAACAGATTCTCGATGAAACCGGCGTAGATCCTAGTTATTTGGAAATGGAGCTTACAGAGGGAACCCTTCTCAGCAATGCCGATGATGCAATCAACAAAATTTGTCGTCTGCAGCAGATAGGTATTCAATTCTCTATCGATGATTTTGGTACCGGCTACTCTTCCCTTGCGTACATCAAAAAGCTTCCTATTGATCGCATCAAGATTGATCGTTGCTTCGTCCGCGACGTCGACTCAAGTCCTGATGATGCTGCGATCGTCGGTGTAATCATCACCATGGCCAATCATTTCAACATGGCCGTCATTGCCGAAGGCGTTGAGGTGAAAAGCGAGCTGGATTTTCTTTGCAATCTCGGTTGTAACGAGTTTCAAGGCTATTACTTCTACAAGCCCATGCCCTTTCAACAATTCTTGCAAATATAGCGAAAGCGCTTTCAAAATCTGACTTAACTTCAACTCCCCTCTATGATTCGGCAGTACAGAGAGTGCGGTTAAGCTTCTGCATAAAATAAAATCGCTCCGGCGCAACCCTATGATCAAATCAACAACCCATTCTAGATGTGGTCCATATTTGTCCAATTTCAGCTTTCCAAGGATATGATTAATCCGCAGAGAAAGTGACTATTGAAATTTGGAAACTTTACTAAAGCTTTACATTTATCAAGCACTTTCTTGACCTATCTATCTCCATAATTCTTTTAGAAAATTCGATGGAAGAGTATGGAAATGAAAACGATCAAACTGAGTTATTTGGCATATTTAGGAGGGCTAACCCTGCTATGGCTGGTATCAACCCCTTTAGACTTCACCAATGTCAAATTCTTTACCTTTCGCAATATGATGCTGGATTACACCGGTATTATTGGCATGGGAGTCATGAGCCTCGGGATGATCCTCGCCCTTAGGCTGCCAATACTTGAATCATTACTTAAAGGTCTCGACAAGTCTTATCGACTGCACAAATGGCTGGGGATCACCGGATTGGTTTTATCCCTGGTCCATTATCTCTGGGCTAACGTACCCAAGTGGTTGGTGGGATTCGGTATTCTTGATAAGCCGGTTCGTACCAAGCCACCCTTGGAAAGTTCGGCGATATTGCAGTTTTTCCAGAATCAACGAGAGCTGGCGGAATCCATAGGTGAATGGGCCTTCTATGGCGCTGTACTATTTATGGTGCTGGCCTTGGTAAAGTGGTTTCCCTACCGATTCTTCTTTAAAACCCACCGTTTCATTTCAATCTGCTATCTATTGCTGGTCTTTCATAGTTTGGTATTGCTGAATTTCTCCCACTGGGGAGAACTGCTGGGCCCAATGATGGCAATGCTTATGGCCGGCGGTAGCCTTGGTGCGATTTATTCTCTCTTTAACTTAAACGGACGAGGCAAACAAACTTCAGCCACAATCGAACATCTGCAGTATTTTGAGGATAGTAAAGTGTTAAGGGTTGTACTTAAAGCACAGGGGCACTGGTCAGGCCATAAGACGGGGCAGTTTTCCTTCCTGACATTTGATAAAGCGGAAGGTCCACATCCTTTTACGATCGCTTCGAACTGGCAAAATGATGGCCACCTGGAATTCTTAATAAAGGAGCTGGGGGACTATACCAAAACTCTACCGAAAACATTGGAGGTGGGGCAACAGGTGGATGTGGAAGGCCCCTATGGTCGCTTTGACTTCAACAGCGGTAAAGAGCGCCAGATTTGGATAGCAGGAGGCATTGGGATTACGCCCTTTTTGTCTCGCATGCAAGACCTATCTAATGGCAATCGAGGCGACAAAGTTGATCTATTTTACTGCGTACCTAGCACGGATTCTGTACTTACAGAAAGCATTACCGATATCGCAGAAACAGCAGATGTAAATCTACATCTGATTTCTGCAGAGAAGGACGGAAAACTCGATAGAGACACTATTTGTGGCCTGGCACCTGACTGGAAAAACGCGGATATTTGGTTTTGCGGCCCCGCCTTGTTTGCAGACTCTTTGAAGCATGAACTGGCTAAAGTCGGTTTCTCAGACTCGCGATTTCACCAGGAACTGTTTGAAATGAGATGAACCAGGAAAAGTTAAATCGAGCTATAAAAGAGGATCTATGGGGGAGCTAGCTCCATAGATCCCACCCCATAAAACTAAACGCTACCATATCCAGTAGATCTATACCCTTCCCTGTTAGGTAGTAGAGCTTCCTTCGGCCCCAATATAATTGACACGACCTCCCCTTGCTCTGTATTGTTCCATATATCGAACGTTCCATATATCGAACACTTTACGACAAACCTCAGGGCAGTAGTGAAACACCCATGGATAAAATCTCGCTCAATACACTAGGTAGCCACATACAGAGCCTGCGACTGGCACGTGATTTATCATTATCGCAGCTGGCTGCTAATGCGGGGATTGCCAAATCGAACCTGTCTCGTATTGAGCAAGGTGACGGCAACCCGACTCTGGATACCATCTGGCGGCTGGCCATGCAGTTGAATGTCCCCTTCGGTAATCTGGTTGCCCCCATCAGCGCAACCTTGGGTGAAGATGGTGTACAGGTGCAATTGATTGATCAGGGCAAAGACGATCCCCAGGTGGATGCCTACTGGATGTCCTGCGCTCCCAATACCCTTCGAGAAGCGGAGCCACATACCCCCGGTACTCGTGAGTCAGTCACCGTTATCAGTGGTCAACTTGAAGCAGGAACGGTTGAGGACTCCAAGATGCTAGCAGCCGGAGAAACCCTAACCTTCGACGCCGACCACCCTCATCTGTATCGAACTACAGAACACTGGGCCACCTTACTGGTCACCGTTATCTACGCCAAGGGCGACAAAAGCTGATGAAATCCCAAACAGCAACGGATCAAATCAGCCCCTGGTTATTGGGGTTGCGTGATGCAATGCCTTTGCTGGGCGGTTACATCCCAGTTGCCATCTCTTTTGGTTTGATCAGTATTCAGGCTGGCTTCAGCACCTTTGAAGCGATCATTATTTCCACCCTGATCTATGCCGGTGCCTCACAGTTTTTGTTTGTTGGAATGATTGCCGCCGGATCGCCACTTTGGCTGGTGGTCATCCTCAGCCTGCTGATTAACGCACGGCATCTGGTCTATGCCCCCAACCTCGCTCCCTGGATCGGCTCAAACCGCTGGTGGCCGTGGCTGATGCATGGATTGACCGATCAGATCTTCGCCCTGGCTCACACTCGTTTACCGGAACTGGCAGATGAGCAACGCCTGGGCTGGTTTACCAGCGCCAGTTTAACGGCTTGGTTCAGCTGGGTAGGTGGCACGGCGATCGGCGCAGTTGCCGGTGAGACGATAACCGCTCAATGGCCACTACTTGGCGAAGTGATGGCCTTTGCTCTGCCTGCGCTATTTCTGGTTCTAATCGTTCCTCGATTTACCTCCAGAGAGTGGTATATCTCTTTAATTGTAACCATTGCGGTGGCGCTGCTATTAACGGTTTACGGTCTTAATAATGCCGCGATTCCAATGGCAGCACTGTGCGGCGCTCTCTGCTTCTATCTAGCGAGAGTGGGTGTAATTTCTGGAGATAATACCGATGGATAACGCCCTTTGGCTGGCTTTGCTGGTCACCGCAGCGGGTACCTTCCTGATGCGCCTGTTTCCCCTACTATGGATGAAGCGTCATTTGGAAAGGCACGATGATAAGGATGCTTTAGAAGCCATTCCCAACTGGCTGGGAATTTTGGCCCCTTTGATGGTAGCCGCCATGCTGGGCGTCTCTCTGGTGCCGAAAACTATTGATCTCAGCGCTTGGATTGCCACCGCTATTGGCGTTGTTGCCACGGTACTGGCCTGGCGTAAAACCCAATCACTGGGATTGCCTGTGTTTGCCGGAGTGGCCATTTATGGGTTGGCTAGCCTGGCTCTAAGTCTTTGAAACGTCTTTACGCGGTTAAGGAGATAGCCGCTGGGGGACTGATGTAACCCTTAATGGCCCTTTCCCCCCCCCTTTTTATAAACCCGCGATATTTTAACGGCTCGAATAAGCCCGCAAAAACATATCCAGGCAGTTTTCTGTGTAAGACTCAATCTCTGTCTTGCTGATCTTTTCTTCAACGTTGTACTCAATCCGCATACGGGCTTCCCCTTTCAGCATAAGCAGCAGCTGAGTAGCAGCATAACGACTATCATCGACCACTAAGTCTCCCCGAGCGTCTAGCTGCTCCAGTACTCGAGCCACTTCACTGATCGTCTGCTGTGGTCCGGCCTTGTAAAAAAGACGGGCCACTTCAGGATAAGCAACTGCTTGCGAGACACATACACGGTGAACTCGCACCACATCTTCTGAGAGAATTAAATCAACAAAACGAGCACAAATTTGCTGGAGAATAGTTCGAGCCGATTGATCATCCGATACTTCCAGATCTTTTAAATCGCTGGCTACACAACGGCGCTCAATGGCAGCGGTAAACAGTTCGTCCTTACCGCCAAAATGGCTGTATACCGTCTGTTTTGACACCTCTGCCTGTTTAGCAACTTGGTCCATACTGGTATCGGCAAATCCCCGCTCTGTAAACAGTAGGGTGGCAGAATCCAGTATCTGCTGACGTTTCTCTTCACTTTTGCTGCGTGGCTTTTTCATTCAGATCTCGTGCTCGTCCAACCATTTGGAAACCTACCTAATCATAAATCAAACTGCTTAGTCTAAAAAGCCCATTATTAGACTGGACAGTCCAGTTTGATATAAATAAAATAGACTCTTCGGTCCACTTTATAAAAATCCCGGAGATCTGGTCATGAACCTCCAGCCTACTGCCCCTGCAGCAACCCTGTCGTCTACGGGATTTTGGAAACGCATCACCGCAATTTCATTACTGACCGGCTTAGGAATCTTTAGTCCAACCTATGCATCCGACTATGTTCACCAAGCCGAGGCGCTAACCCTCAAACTGCAAGCGGGCTATCAGATACCACGTCTTTACGTGGGCAAGGTGCAGGTTAATCAAGATACTGCACTAGGATTCGAGCAACCTGGAAAACTGATTGATCTGCATGTGGAAGAAGGGGATTTAGTCCGCCAGGGGCAAGTACTAGCAAAACAAGATACCCAGTTGCTTGTGGTAGAAGCCAAACAACTACATGCTCGCCTGCTAGAAGTTAAGGCTAGACAGAAACTCAACCAGGCAGACTTGAAGCGCATCCAGCAACTGACTAACACGGGATACGCCTCTGTGCAGCAGCTGGATCAGTTACGCAGCCAACGGGAAGTATTGATTGCGAACGCCCAACAAATCCGAACCACCCTCGCTGCCAATCAACTGAAACAGGATAAATCTGTACTGATCGCCCCCTTTGATGCGGTGGTCAGCCAACGTTTGGTGGACAACGGAGAAGTACTGGTCGCCGGGAAACCTGTTTTTGAGCTGCTCAAAGCCGACAGTAGCGAGGTAAAAGTCGGTGTTCCAGTCGCCCTGTTGTCAAAGTTGCCCGCCAGCGGACTTCTAAATGTTGAGGTGGCCAATACACACTTTCAGGGAAGACTGCTCAGTACAGGCGCCAAAGTAGATCCACTAACCCGTACGGTGGCTTTACGCATCAGCCTGCCCAAGCAGGGCAATTTCGTAGACGGTCAGCTGGCTTACCTGCATATCGATGAACACTTTCAGCAGCCGGGATATTGGATTCCTTTGGCTTCCCTTACCGATGGAATTCGCGGCCTTTGGAATGTATACAATTTGGCCCCCCTGCCCCATGGCAATCTCTACAGTCTGCAAGCCCGCAACGTCACTATTGTCCATGCTACCGACACCCATGCTTATGTGACTGGAGCCATTACCGACGGCGAACGGATACTGGCCAAGGGTTTACACCGTCTGGTCATTGGCCAGCAAGTCCGATTAACCGCGTCTCGTTGAGGTAACGCACTATGTTTCGCGCGTTTATGGATAACAACCGGCTATTAGCTCTGTTTATCGTGCTGTTGCTGGTAGCAGGTTTGGGAGCTCTAAATACACTGCCACGTGCTGAAGATCCCCGTATCACCAACCGGGTGGCGAGAGCCATGACCCAATTCCCCGGCGCCAGCGCCGAACGGGTAGAAGCACTGGTCAGCGAAAAGGTAGAAAACAAGCTGCGTAAGCTGTCAGAAATCAAACTGATAAGCTCCGTATCTCGCCCTGGAATCTCAGTAGTACGAATCGAACTGCAGGACCACATCACCGATACCGCCAGAGTCTGGTCCCGCATCCGCGACCTGCTGGGGGAAGTGTCCCAACAATTGCCTGAGGGTAGCTCGGAACCCAATCTGGATGATGATCTGGGATACGCTTTCACTACTCTCATCGCGTTGAAATGGAAAGGCCCCGGCGAACTTGATCCATCAATCCTAGGTCGCTATGCCGAGGAGCTTCAGAACCGCCTGCGCACCATTCCCGGCACCGATATCGTTGAACTATATGGTGAACCTCAGGAAGAGATCCGAGTAGAGTTAGATCCCCAGCGGGCCAGCCAATTTCGACTAAGCGCTGCCCAGGTTGCCAGACAGATCGGCCAAGCCGACGCCAAAGTATCGGCAGGACAGCTGTATAACCTGGATACCCAACTACAGGTGGAATTGACTGGAGCCCTCGACTCCATCGACCGCATACGCCGCGTCCCCCTCACCACCGATAACAATGGATTTTTGGCGCGGGTGGAGGATGTCGCCTCGGTAAAGAAAACCGTTAAATGGCCTGCCCAGGATATCGCCCTGGTAGACCAAGCCCCTGCCGTAGTAGTCGCAGCAAGAATGCTACCCAAACGACGTATCGATCATTGGATGGCGGACGTAAATGCTGAGCTCAATCGAGTTAAACAGCTACTGCCATCTAATCTGACCACCGAGATCCTATTCAATCAGGAAACCTATACCCAAGCCCGCCTCGGTGATTTGGTCAATAACGTACTTTTGGGGTTTGGCCTGATAGCCTCAGTTCTTTTCGTTACTTTGGGTTGGCGTGCGGCACTGGTGGTATCACTCTCCCTGCCCCTCACCGTGCTATTCACTCTCAGTGTTATGAATGTCTACGGCTTGCCGATCCACCAAATATCGGTAACCGGCCTGGTGGTGGCGCTTGGCATTATGGTCGACAACGCCATAGTTATGGCTGACAGCATACAGACACGCAGGCAGCAGGGTGAGAAATCCATCGATGCCATTATGCATTGCATTGGCCACCTATGGGTGCCGCTACTGGGGTCGACCCTGACCACCATACTGGCGTTTATGCCCATCGTACTGATGCCGGGATCTGCAGGCGAATTTGTCGGTGGAATCGCCTACAGCGTGATCTTTGCACTGATCGGATCCTATCTGATCTCACACACGATTGTCGCTGGACTGGCGGGAAGATTTCTTAAAACTAAGCACACTAGTTGGTATCAAAGCGGTATCGATCTCCCGCGATTAGCAAACGCGTTTCGAAGTAGTCTAAAACTGGCCTTGCGTTACCCCAAGCTAACCGTGCTGGTGGTATTGCTTCTGCCGCTCTCCGGGTTTTACCTGGCCACTCAACTAACGGAACAGTTTTTTCCACCCTCTGACCGGGATATGTTTCAGTTGGAATTACATCTCCCAACTCAAGCCTCATTAGCCCAAACTCGCGATAGTGTCGATCAAGTCGATCAGATCCTGCATCAACACGACGGTATCAAAAAGGTGCGCTGGTTTATCGGCAATCCAGCCCCCTCCTTCTACTACAATATGCAGCCCAATCACCAAGGGGTGCAGAACTACGCCCAGGCAATGATCACTGCGGTAGACTTTCAAACCGCCAATGATCTGATTCCAAAACTGCAACTACAGCTGGATGATGCATTACCAGGATTACAAATACTCATCCGTAAGCTGGAACAGGGGCCTCCCTTTGACGCACCGGTGGAACTCCGGTTCTACGGTCCTAATCTCGACACTCTCAAGCAGCTTGGCGAAGAAGCACGTCGGATTCTGGCTCAAACCGATCAGGTAATTCATACCCGCGCCACCTTGCTACCAGGAACTCCCAAAGTCTGGTTAAAAGTCGATGAAGAGAAGGCTCGCCTCAGTGGAATTTCACTAACCGAAATTGCCACTCAGTTGGACCACGTTTTTCAAGGAGTTTCCCAAGGATCCATTCTACAGGCTACCGAATCGATTCCAGTGCGTGTCCGTGTGGGTGATGAGCAACGCCGCAACCTGACCGACTTGGCCAACCTCTACATTACATTGCCAGAAACACAAACGCCCCTTCCCCTGTCAGCGGTAGCACAGTTGGAACTTAAGCCTAGTCGTGGGGCTATCCCACGCCGTAACGGCGAGCGGGTCAATACGGTCCAAGGCTATCTACGCGCAGGCGTGCTTCCTTCGGATGTGCTCTCGGCCTATCAGCAGCAGTTGCAACAACAAGGTTTCCAACTACCGGCCGGATACCGGATGGAAGTAGGCGGTGAGGCAAATGAACGCAATAATGCCGTAGGTAACCTATTGGCCAGTGTCGGCATTATCTTGGTGCTACTGATCACCGTCGTTGTGCTGAGTTTCAATTCATTCCGGATGAGTTTACTGGTTTTTCTGGCAGCCTTTCAGTCGATCGGTTTGGGACTGCTCAGTGTCTTTCTTGGCGGCTTTCCTCTTGGCTTTACCGTAATAATCGGACTGCTGGGCCTTATGGGACTGGCCATTAACGCCAGCATTGTGATCCTGGCCGAACTCAAGGCGAACCCTGACGCTATAAGTGGTGAACCCGAGGCAATTATTCATTCTGTTGTTGCTTGCGCACGCCATATTAGTTCAACCACCATCACCACCGTAGGAGGCTTCCTACCCCTATTGCTATCCGACGGAGGCATGTGGCCTCCTTTCGCTGCAGCTATCGCCGGGGGCACGGTTTTCACTACCCTGTTGTCTTTCTATTTTGTTCCAGCGGCCTTCAAACTGATGAGCCGACGCAGAGCCTTTGAACTCAAACGAGTTGAAACAACGGCTCCAGTTCTTTTGCGTGCCGCTTAACATCGACGTTCGCTGTTGTTTCAAGGAAAGTGTTGTAATCGACTGATAATTAAACACAGAAATCCATAAATCTGTGTATTAGTGGCAAAATAACTAACCTTTTAGAAACACTGTGCTAGCCTATACACAGCGGTAAGCTCCAGAACAAATGAACAGAGGTAGATATGGCAAAAACACCAAAAAAGGTTGCTCGTGGAATACTGGAAGCGGTTGAGACAGAGGGGCCTTTTAACGACTGGGTTGGCATGCCCCAGTACTATATCCACGTTCTAGCAGTCGATTCCGAAGGTTATCGTTACCTGTCACCGGATAAAGAGTTGGGAATAGAGTTAGGGAAAAAAGTAACTTTTCGTTACAAAGAAACATCCAAAGACAAGATCATCGACAAAAATTCCCTGGGGATTGTCATCGACCCAAGCGAACTGCAGTAATTACCTCCCTCGCTGATTTAATATCTGGATCCAGCGGCACAGCAGCAATCTTCTAGGGATCCTGTGATTAAGTCCCTGGCATGAGATAATCCTTACCTTCATGATTTGGGGAATGCTCGATGGATCACCAGCTCACTTTCGCCGATAGT
>JAPHRD010000050.1 GCA_026196225.1 Motiliproteus sp. | reverse complement strand
ATGAACACCCGATGTAAAAAGCAGGAGTCGTGATGCGTTGAGAAATCAGGTGTTCACGTTCGTCCGGAATCGGTGTTCATCTTCACCGGAATACGCAGCTCTATGAGTGGCTAATAAGTAGACGATTGAGACGTTTATTACAGGTATCCAATGAAGTTGCTGCAGGTAATTTTGATATTCAAATAAGTAATCCCGCAAAGGATAAATTAGGGGCATTAGAGTTTAGCTTCAATACAATGGGTCAGAAGATTCATAAAATCACGAAACAACTTTTGGAGAGGAAAGAAGAGCTACAGGAGGCACAACACCTTTCTAAAATAGGTGCTTGGCAATGGCATATCGATGAACAACAAGTCCACTTCAGCAAAGAAAGCTTAAACATTTTAAGTGACTTTGAACCCGCTGAGTGGATGAAAGTAGATGATCTTCAGAAGCATTTTGGCTCTCAACAATTGGCGCAATTTCAAGACATGATTAGCCTGTTGTTGGCAGGCGGTACTGTTAATGAAGTTTATCGACTAGAAACAAAAAGCGGCAATGAAATTTTTCTCAGACTACGTGCGAAAAATACGGATTTTCGACAGGCTAAAGCCTTTCGCGTCGCGGGTACCCTTCAAGATGTAACTATCGAAATGGAAGCTCAAAAAGCAAAGGAAGAAAAACAGAAAATTTACTTTCAGATGTTTTATAAAGATCCGACAATCAAGTTGTTAATCGATCCAAATAACGGCCACATTGTTGACGCCAACCCCGCTGCGCTAGAGTTTTATGGATACAGTGAAGAAGCAATAAAACAAATCGATATTTGCACCATCAATCAACTTCCAATTGGTCAATGTCGAGAGAAAATGGCTCTTGCCATTAAGGAAGAGGAGAATGTCTTCAGCTTTCAGCACCGACTAGCCAGTGGTGAAATTCGCGATGTGGAGCTGCACTCCTGTCCAGTGTCCTTTGAGGCGAAGACATACCTTCATTCCACAATCTTCGACGTCACTAAGCGCAACCAGTTGCAACAGCAGCTCGAGGATGCAGCCCTCCACGACCCTTTGACAAGCCTTTGGAATCGCCGAGCCATCGATACACAAGGTGAGCGTGAGTTTTTGCTAACCAAACGCAACAACACCCAACTTAGTCTGTTAATGATCGATTTAGATTATTTCAAGAACATTAATGATCAATACGGCCACCCGATAGGTGACTTGGTCTTGAAGAAATCTGCAATAAACATTGAAAGCGTTGTCCGTGAAACTGACCTCGTAGCTCGGTATGGTGGTGAGGAATTCATGGTTCTCGCGCCGAATACCAATTTGGAAGGGGCTAGACTACTGGCGGATAAAGTTTTAGATGCTATTCGACAGACGAGTCTTAAGGTCCAAGATCGCTCAATAGAGGTTACGGCCTCCATTGGTATTTCTTCGGTCAGCGCGACAGATCAAAGCTTTTACCAGTTGATAGAAAGGTCTGACAAGCAACTGTACGTGGCGAAAGAAGCGGGGCGGAATCGCATTCAGGGTGATGCGCAGCCAGGTTCGTAGACTCCTGTTGCTACTATTTCCTAGTCTGAGCCAAATGCTTACACATAGTGATAAAGGAAAAAATTATTACTTTAATGAGCGGAGAGGCACGGCTTTGTAGATTGTAGATTGTAGAATCTCATCATAAATTTAAAACTGGACTTCTAAATAACCTACCGATTCTTCCGTAAGCCTTATACTGTATGGGCTCAAAGTTTTGCCCTATAGTGAGATCAAATCTCAATCTCAAGTCAAAACATCATCACTCTCAGACCAGACATCCTAGCTGTCATCTACAATTGTGTTATAACATTGCGTTTTGGATCTAACTTCCGGTAGACGCACCTCTTATGCAGAACAGTAAAGTGGCCGAAAGCATCTTTAGTCAACACGATCATCAGCACTGTATCGACCAGGCTCTGGCTGCTGCGAAGGAGCTTTGCCGACAGCGTAAATCACGACTGACCCCTGTACGTGAACGGGTGCTGGAACTGATCTGGCAGAGTCATCTACCCCTGGGCGCTTACCAGCTCCTCAATCAACTGAGCCAGGAAGGCTTCAATTCAGCACCGCCTACGGTTTATCGGGCCCTGGATTTTCTGCTGGATCACGGCCTTATCCATCGAATTGCATCACTCAATGCCTTTATCGGCTGCAATTGCCCTCAAGATCAACACCATGGCTATTTTTTGATTTGTCGGGATTGCGGTTCTGCCCAGGAAATTGAGGCAGAGGAGATATCCAGTTTTTTACGACAGAATGCCTCAGCGGCCGGGTTTAAGGTCGAAACCGAGACCGTTGAGCTATCCGGTCTCTGCCCGCAATGCCAAAATAGAAGCCAACAGGACGATCAGTAGTCGCGAATAAATATGAACACCACACCTCTGATCAGCCTCGATAAACTCAATCTGCACCTGAACAACCGCCACATTATTCAGGATGTCAGTTTTACCATTGAAGAAAATCAGATCACTACGCTGATCGGCCCCAACGGTTCCGGTAAGTCGACACTGGTGCGCTTACTGCTAGGTCTGCAACGACCTGACAGCGGCACTATCAGTAATCGTTCGGACCTGCGTATCGGCTATATGCCGCAAAAACTGCACATCGAACCAACCCTGCCCCTCACCGTCGAGCGGTTTATGAAACTGGCTGCCGGCTCTCGTCGCTCTGAAATCGAAGAGGCCCTGGCGCAAGTACGAGTTGGGCACCTATTAAAAAACCCGATGCAGCAACTCTCTGGTGGAGAAAGTCAGCGGGTGATGCTGGCCCGCTCACTATTACGAAAACCACAACTGCTGGTACTGGATGAGCCCGTTCAAGGGGTAGACGTCACCGGCCAGATCGAACTCTATGAATTAATCTCCCGGATTCGTGATAAATATCGCTGTGCAGTGTTTATGGTCTCCCACGACCTTCACCTGGTGATGGCCAGCACCGACAAGGTCATCTGCCTCAATCACCACATCTGCTGCTCCGGGCATCCGGAAAAAGTCAGCAATGATCCATCCTTTACCGCCCTGTTCGGCGCTAAAGGCACGGCTAACCTCGCTCTATACAGCCACAAACATAATCATCAGCACGACACTCACGGCGATGTCATTGTTGATCAGCCCTGCAAGGATCACGATCATGGCTGATTTTCTCGTACGTGCACTACTGGGTGGATTAGGTGTCGCGGCCATTGCGGGCCCACTGGGAGCCTTTGTGGTGTGGCGGCGGATGGCTTATTTCGGCGACACCCTGGCCCATTCAGCGCTACTGGGCATCGCCATCGGTATTCTCTTCGATATCAATCTAAACCTTGCCGTCGTGATCTGCTGTGTAGTGCTGGCGCTACTGCTGGTATCCATGCAACGGCGCAGAATCATTGCCACCGACACCCTGCTGGGAATTATGGCCCACAGCGCGCTGTCTTTGGGTCTGGTAGCCATCAGCTTTTTCCCCAATGTTCGTGTCGATCTGATGAGCTACCTATTTGGTGATCTGCTAGCCATCAGCCGTGAAGATCTGTGGTGGATCTATGGAGGCGGACTGGTGGTGATGCTGGTGTTGATCAAAACCTGGGACTGGTTGCTGGCATTTACTATCAACGAAGACCTGGCACGGGTGGAAGGGGTTCCGGTCAATTTCGTCCATCTGCTGTTGATGCTACTGGTGGCAACGGTGATCGCCATTGCCATGAAGATCGTGGGCGTGTTACTGATCACCTCACTACTGATTATCCCCGCCGCTACTGCCCGACGAGTCTCTAATACTCCCGAACGGATGGCCGCAACCGCCAGCCTGCTCGGGATGGTATCGGTGTGTCTGGGCTTGCTGGCTTCCTATCAGTGGGATACCCCTGCTGGTCCGTCGGTGGTGGTCGCTGCAGCTCTACTGTTTTCGATCAGCCACCTACTACCGAATCGACAATAATCCAGTATCCGTTCATCGCTACCAACATCTGCAATCTATTGTCATCAAGACAGGACCGATTACTTTCTTTAACGTTTGTAGAGAGTATTGATTAGCGCCCCGGCAATGATCATCCCGCCCCCCAGCAGGGTCCAGGAACTGGGAATTTCAGCAAAAAACAACCAACCCAATATGGCTGAGAAAATAACTTGCACGTAGGCATATGCGACGGCCTTGCCTGCTTTTTCTGCTGCCATCGCCTTGGTAAGACCGATCTGACCAATCTGAGTAAAGATGCCCACAAGCAGTAGCAAAAACAGCGCCTTGGGACCGGGCATAACAAAATCATTGCCTAACAGCACCAATGACACCGGCAAGGCTATCAACGGAAAATAGAAGATAATGACACTGACATCGTCGGTTTGGCTGAGCCGACGAACAATCACATAGGCAACCGCACTACCCAGTGCGCCAAGCAGAGCGGCAGCAATACTTAGGCTCGGCAGTCCTGTGATCTCACCACCTTCAAAGTCTGGCCGAACCATCAACAACAAGCCCAGCAGGCTCATACCAATACAGATAATGGTGGCTAGCTGGATGCGCTCTTTAAGAAACCACAAGGCGATCAAAGCAGTGAAGGCAGGATAGGTATATTGCAGCACCGTCGCTTCAGCCAACGGCAAAGTAGAAACCGCATAAAACACACAGATCAGCGCCAAAGCCCCCACAGAGCCACGGGCTGCCAACAGCATTTTGTTATTGCCCCAGACCGAAATTCGTTTTCGCTTGATATCCAGATAGCTGAGTACCAACGAAATAATCGCCCTGCCAGCAACGATCTCCAGTATCGGAATACCTTCAATGGCGGCAGCTTTTACGCAGGCAGCCATCAGAGCAAAACCGATGGCGGACAGCAGCATATAGCGGACACCGGGAGCGAGTAGTTCGAACATAAATGCCTTAAGGAGACGGGTAAAATGACCGCGAATGCTAAAGTAAAGCCAGCAGCTATACTAGCCAGCATGACACCGAAATAGGAAAATCCACCCAAGCAGCGCACCAATCAGGATCACTTTTTCGGTGATATAAATCACTTTTTTGCATCACTTCGGGGCAGTCATCTTAGAATTTGCCCTAGCTTTAACAATTCCCAGAAATTTCCTACGGTCATTCTCAGTGCGCTGCACAAAAGCGGTGAATTGCTCCAAAAACAGATCCACAGGCCAGGAATCATCGGACATTTTAATTACTGAAGCATATTGCAGCGCACAAAACACATCCCAACTTCGGTGCACAACTTTTCCTTCCCCAAGCCTCTAAAAAACCTCGCCTCCCTATACTTAACTATTGATATATAAGGTCGAAGAATATTTTTAATGCTGTTTTTTCAATCTTTGGCAAGCTCTTTGCGATATTCGGGTAACTCCTTTGGATACAGCCAAGAGCCGTTAGCAATGAATACAGCATTACAAACAACCGCGTCCCCATATGTTGCACCAGATTGGCAGCATGCGGTGCTTGTGGTGGGGGCAGGCCCGACCGGTTTTCGCTTTATAGAGGCATTCAGACGCAAAGATCAGAAAACACCGATCATCCTATTTGGTAACGAGCCCTACCTGCCCTACGACCGCGTCAAGCTAAGTTCACTGCTGGCTGGAACCGACTCGCCCGATTCTCTGGCATTACCTCTGGAAGAGCTGCAACAGCAAACCAATTTCCGCTATCTATGCAGCGAGATTCAGGAGATTCTGACTGAACAGAACCAAGTTCTTGATGCTGAAGGGAACTATCACAGCTATTCCAAACTGGTACTGGCTACCGGCTCCCGTCCCCATATTCCAGATGTCGAAGGTATCGATCTTAATGGAGTCTTTACCTTCCGTAATATGCGCGACTCGGAACGACTAAAAGCCCGCACAGTTCGCAGCCAGTCAATGGTTGTAGTGGGTGGCGGTCTATTGGGAATCGAAGCAGCTCGAGCACTGCTTCAAAGCAACACCCATATAACTCTGGTCCAGCAGGCTTCACATCTGATGAACAATCAGTTGGATGAAACCGCGTCCCTGCGCTTGCAAAGCGAACTTGAACAATTAGGCATTGAAGTCATCACTGGCGAAGGCGTTCGTCGTATAGAAGGCAGCGATCGGGTTGAAGCAGTGGTTCTTCGAGATAACCGACGCCTGTCCTGCGATACTGTTCTGCTTTCTGCGGGCATTAAGCCCAATATGGAAATCGGTCGCCGGGCCTGGTTAAAGGTTGCCCGGGGGATCAAGGTCGACGACCAACTTCGCACATCTGATGGAAACATTTTTGCTATCGGTGAATGTGCAGAACATCGTGGCCAGGTATACGGTCTGGTGGCTCCTGGACTAGAGCAAGCCACCATTGCGGCAGACAATATTGCTGGTGGTGATAGCCGCTATCTCGGTTCTCACAGCGTCGCCAAGTTAAAGGTGGTGGATACCCCCGTATTCAGCATGGGGGATACCGATATGGATAACGGTATTCGCAAAAGAGCTATCGTTTTCAGTGATTCCGAGAACTATCGCAAATTGGTCTTTAGTCAGGGCAAGCTAGTCGGCGCCATGGCTATTGGCGAATGGAAGGAAACTCCAAGACTCCAGGAACTCATTACCCACCAACGCCAACTTAAACCTTGGCAGAAATTACGCTTCCGATTTAGCGGATTCCTGTGGAATCCCGCCGACGCCGAAAACCCAAACCTATGGCCAGAGCAGTCAATCATCTGCAACTGCAACAATGTTTCCCGTGGAACATTATCCCAAGCCTTGGAAAACGGTTGTTGCTCGGTATCTGAATTGTCAGCGGAAACCACTGCAGCCACCACCTGTGGTAGCTGCAAGCCCTTACTGCAGTTAATGGTGGGCGACCAACAACCTGCAGCACCTGAAAAAGGATGGTCAGGGCTTATGGCAACAGCCATTCTAACTCCAGTTCTCGCCGCCATGATGCTGTTCATCCCCGGCCTGACCTTAAGCGACAGCGTTCAAGGCGGACAGTGGCTAGAACAGATCTGGAATGACGGCCTGATCAAACAGATTACCGGATTCACTTTGCTAGGCCTGACCTTGATCGGCCTCGCAATGTCTCTTCGCAAGCGAATGAAAAGATTCCAGCTAGGCACCTTTAACCATTGGCGCTTGGCCCACGTCATTCTTGGGGTGCTCACTCTGGCACTGTTGCTGGCACATACCGGATTACATACCGGCAATAACCTCAACCAGTGGCTGCTGTATGACTACCTGGCATTAGCGGCTCTAGGCGCTCTCGCTAGCGCAGTTATTGCTCTCCAGTTCAAATTCTCGGCAACTACCGGCAAACAGATGCGTGACTTCTGGTTTTGGTCTCACCTGCTGCTGGCTTGGCCCTTGCCGGTGCTGCTGAGCTTTCACGTCCTCAGCGTTTACTACTTCTAGGCGGTGTTATGAAACTTATCTCTAGCAAAGCAACACTCTGGAGCGCCTGGATACTGTTAAGCCTGCTGCTGGCGGGTTATCTGGGCTACCAGATGGTGGAAGCAAAACAGAAACCGGACTTTCTGATCGGAGAAGCATCCCACGGCCACTATCAGATCGAAATGGCCTGTGAGAGCTGTCATACCGATCCCTTTGGTGGCAAAGAACTCATCCACGACGCTTGCCTCAACTGTCACCAGGAGGAACTCGCCGCCGTTGATGATTCCCACCCGATCAAAAAATTTACCGACCCGCGTAATGCTGACCGGGTAGCCATTCTCGATGCCCGCAACTGTGTCACCTGCCACAACGAACACCAGCTCGAACAGACCCGGGCCATGGGCGTGACCTTGGCGGATGATTTCTGTTTTCGCTGTCATCAGGAAATTGCTGAAGACCGCCCCAGCCATCAAGGCATGGAGTTTGATAGCTGCGCCAGTGCCGGTTGCCACAACTATCACGACAACAAGGCACTCTACGAAGATTTCCTGCTGAAGCACCAAGACGAGGTTGCCACCAACACTGCAGCGACCCTGCCTGAGTCAACGCTGAGCAAGCGGCTGCCCCGTAAATTAGCCTTGGCCCTCAGTGACGCCAACGGCGAAACCGTTGATCTGAAGATCAATAGAGCATGGGCTGCTAGTGATCACGCTAGTGCCGGTGTCAACTGCACAGATTGCCACCAACCAGACAACGCCAAAAGCTGGCAGCAAAATCCAGGGCTGGAAGCCTGTGAAAGCTGCCACAAAGATGAAAATAAAGGATTTCTGGCGGGCAAACATGGCATGCGTCTGGCGGCTGAACTTCCGGCGATCTCTCCTGCTCAGGCTCGATTGGACTTTCACCAAGAGGCCGACGATCACCAGCTGAACTGCAATAGCTGTCACGATCCCCATCAGCCCGATCTGCAGCAGGCAGCCGTGGAATCCTGCCTTAACTGTCACGATGACCAGCACAGTCGTCAATACAAGGACTCTCCTCACGCTCAGCTATGGCAAAAGGAGCTGGCTGGAGAATCCACTGCTGCCACCGGCGTCAGTTGCGCCAGCTGTCATATGCCACGGGAACAGAAAAAAATTGCCGGCGAAGTCCAGGTGATGGTGCAACACAACCAGAACCTCAACCTGCGTCCGAACGAGAAGATGATCCGCTCGGTTTGCATGAATTGTCACTCGCTGGCCTTCAGTATCGATGCATTGGCTGACCCAAAGTTAGTAAGTAATAACTTCAACGGAAAGCCCGGCAAACATATCGCATCCATCGAAATGGCGGTGGATCGCGAACATAAAAAATAGAAACGATTTTTAATTTATAACCACTATTGGAGTAACTGCTATGACAAAGAAGATGGTATTGAAAAAAGTAGTCCTGGCCTCAACCTTGGCTGCCACAGCGGTGGCTATGAGCGGCTGCATGGAGAGCGAAGCCAAAGCCCCAGGAATCGATCCCAAGATCTATACCGACTCACTGTTTTCGGTGATGAAGGCTGACCGCACCAACTACACCAAGCTGATCATTCAGCGTTTGGGACCTAAGGGCGCTGGCTCCATCAAGCCTGATGAGCACTGGACCGATGTAGATAACGGCGCGCCACTACCCGCTCAGATGTTCCGCGCCGGTGCTGAAGCGGTAGCAGAGATGACCTCTGACTTTACCTACTCGCTGCAGTCCACCTGGCCTATCAATAGCCAGAATGCGCCCCGTACCAATATGGAGAAAGAGGGCCTGGAATACATCGTTGCCAATCCTGGTAAAAATTTCTACGGCGAAGAAAGCCTGGGAGATACCACCTACTTCACCGCAGTCTACCCCGATGTTGCGGTTGCAGCTCCCTGCGCCGACTGCCACAACGAGCATAAAGACAGCCCCCGCACAGACTTCAAGATCGGAGACGTGATGGGTGGCGTGGTTATTCGAGTACCACTGAGCTAACAGGCCGTAACCATGAAAACTAATGCCCTTGTTCTAGCCACGATGTTTACCACGCTGATCATCAGTGGCTGTGACAGCCAGCAGGATGCTGACCTGGCTAAGGGAAAGGCCATCGTTGAGAGCAATTGTCTGGTCTGTCACGGCCAGGGCATTAACGGTGCGCCGATCATTGGCAACAAAACCATGTGGGCCCCCCGCATCACCCAGGGAGAATCGGTACTGATCGAACACGCCAGTAACGGTTACCAGATGATGCCGGCCCGAGGAGGCAACCTTGATCTCACAGACGCTGAAATCTCTTTGGCAGTGCGTTACATTCTCTCGCAGCTGCCCTGATGAATCTAAAACTGAGGAAACAACCATGACATTGTATGAACGACTCGGCGGCGAAGCGGCTGTCGACGCTGCTGTTGATATCTTCTACCGCAAAGTGTTACTGGATGACCGTATCAATTCCTATTTTGAAGGCGTTGACATGGATGCCCAGGCGGGTAAGCAGAAAGCTTTCCTGACCATGGTATTCGGCGGCCCCAACAACTACGACGGCAAAGCGATGCGCGAAGGCCACAAGCATATGACCGGGTTGACTGACATCCATGTGGACGCAGTGATCGAAAACCTCGGTGCCACCCTGAAAGAGCTGGGTGTTGCTGACGCTGATATTGCCGAGGTAGCCGGTATTGCCAATAGCGTTCGTGACGATGTCTTGAATCGCTAAGCACTAAACATTACCCCGGTAGGCAAAGCCCAGTCCGGAAAAATCACATACCGTGCTTATCGGGGTAATGACTGTTTGAAGGGGGATTGGAGTAGTCGGATCGGAAAGAGGCCTGCAACGGTCTTCTCCTTCGGCCTGCGCTACTCCAGTTCAATCCAAAGGGGAAACTGCCAATGACTCTGGGTCTGATGCGGGATTATTGGCAGCTTTTTTAACCAACGAAGGTGTACCATGGCTATCGTAAATTATCAGGACTGTGCCATTGAGATCGGGGCAGACCAATCACTCTTAGATGCGCTGCTGGACGCAGGCAAAGATATCCCTCACGGCTGCAGGGCTGGTGCCTGCCAATCCTGTCTGGTGCAGGTGACTGAAGGCGAAGCCCCTGAGAACGCCCAGTCAGGTCTGAAAGAGACGCAAAAACAACAAGGCTACATACTGGCCTGCCAATGCCACCCCCAACAAGATATCCGTATCGAGACCGATGCCAGCACAAACAGCTATCGTGCCCTGGTGAACAGTAAACACCTGGAGTCTCGAGATGTCCTTAGACTCCGGCTCGATGGCGATTTCGATTACCGACCCGGTCAGTTTGTAAACCTGATTCGGGACGATGGCCTGAGCCGCAGTTATTCCCTCGCCAGCGTACCGGAACTGGACCCCGAGCTGGAATTCCATATCCGACTCCACCCTGATGGTCAGTTCAGTGGTTGGGCAGGTAACGAGCTTCAAACCGGCGAGGAACTTGAGATTCAAGGTCCCTTTGGAGACTGTTTCTACTCCGTCAGCGACAAGGTTAAACCCCTTCTGCTGGCAGGCATCGGCACCGGCCTGGCCCCTCTTTACGGCATTGTCAGAGATGCCCTGCAGCAAGGACATATGGGCCCGATACACCTTGTCACCGGAGCCCGTACTAGCGCCAACCTCTATCTGCTTAAGGAGCTGAAATCCCTCTCCAGTCGCTACCCTCAGTTCAGCTACACACCGGTGGTACTGGAAGCTCCGGAAGCCGTGAATGAGCCCATTGAAGGACTGACGGTAGGTGATCTCAACCAGGTGATTAAAGACCAGTTCAGCGATCTGTCAGGATACGCGGTCTATCTGTGCGGGTCTGAGCAACGAGTCAACAGTTTGCGACGGCAGGCGTTCCTGTGTGGTGCCTCGATGAAGGAGATCTTTTACGATCTATTCGTACCCGCGGTCAGCACCGAATCGGCTTAGCTCAGTAAATTTGAGAAATAACACCAATTAGCCCTGTTCCAGCAGTTCGCTATGACGGAAGCAGCCGGTGAGATGGTCATTGACCATCCCGGTTGCCTGCATAAAGGCATAACAGATGGTGGGGCCGACAAATCGAAAACCCACCTTTTTCAGAGCCTTACTCATCTGTTCTGAGATTGCTGTCGAGGCAGGCACCTGATCTAAAGAGTGCCAATGGTTTTGGATGCTTTGGCCGTCGACGAAATCCCAGATATAGCGATCGAAACTACCATATTTCTGCTGAATCTCTAGGAAGGCTTGAGCGTTTCGAACCGAGGATTCTACCTTCAGCCGATTACGCACAATGGCAGGATTGGTCAGTAAGCGTTCAACCGTTACCTCGTCAAAGCGGGCCACCGTTTCGGGATCAAAATCGTGGTAGAGCTGACGATAGCCATCTCGTTTGTTGAGGATGGTCGACCAGCTTAGACCTGCCTGAGCCCCTTCTAAAATAAGGAACTCAAACAGTCGCTGGTCATCATGTAGGGGGACACCCCACTCCTGGTCATGGTAGCGCCGATAGGCCTCGCTACCTTCACACCAGTCGCAGCGTGTGATCACTGTCATCTTTCAACATAACCTGACGAACAGCCGTCATCGCTTGTTGAACCATCGCTTGAAGATCGCGGCGATTGGGCATCATTCGGCCCTTCACCCGCAACCCCCAGATAGTCATCATCATATATTGTGACAATACCTGTAGGTCTGCATCTTTAGCGATTTCACCCCGCTTTTGGGCACGCTTAAAGGCGCTCAGAAACTCCTCTTCAACAGCGTTGAAGATGGTTTGGATATGAGCTTTGATCTCTTCGTCGTGGGCTGCGGTTTCCAACCAGGTATTAACCAGAAAGCAGCCTTTAGCGTCTTTATCTTCCAAGATAGCGGCAATCATCAGATCGAAGAAATTACCTATCCCCTGATCAATGCTGTCGCTGCCACGCAGCGCTGTGCGCGCTCTTTCAATGCTGTTGCGCCCGTAATGATCAAGGCTGGCAACCAGAACGCCCCTTTTGTTGCCAAAAGCGTTATAAATACTGCCGGGATTCAAGCCGGTTAGTTCGCCCAGATCGGCGACTGAGGTGGCAAAATAGCCCTGTTTCCAAAACAGTTCGGTGACTTCCCCCAACAATTGCTGTGGATCAAAGCTGGCAGGTCTGCCCATGATTAGCTCCAAGGTCTCTTAAGATCTATTGTTATTGTGATCTGTGAATTTATTGTTATTTCTATTTTTTCTTAGTTGCGGGGTTAGCCACGAACTGTATCACTTGTTCGTCACTGCTGGCTAATTTTTGTTCGACCGGCTGGTTAACGCGAGTATCCAGTTCCTCTGGTTCAGCGCTACCATCCAACCGCATCGCGTCTTCATAACCGCAATCGATACACTCTCGGTATTCACGCTCCTCATCACGCCATGTACGCAAGCGATCCATCGCTCCACAACGAGGGCACACCGCCCCCGCAATAAATCGTTTAATGCTCATTGCTGACACTCTCATCTTCGGTCGAAATTCCGGAATGGCGCAATAGCGCATCAACGCTCGGCTCCCGTCCCATAAATTCTATAAACAGTTGCATCGGTTTAGCAGAGCCGCCCTTGGCCAAAATTGACTGCAAGAACTGCTGTCCGGTATCGCTGTTAAATACCCCCTCCTGCTCAAAACGTGAAAAGGCATCCGCCGACAATACTTCGGCCCATTTGTAGCTGTAATAACCGGCCGCATAACCACCGGCAAAAATATGGGAAAACCCATGCTGAAAACGGTTGTAACTGGGCACCTTAACCACGGCGACCTCAGCACGAACCCTATCCAATAGAGCCTGCACATCAGTAGCTGGCTGGGAACGGTACTCACGGTGCAGCTGAAAATCGAACAGGGCAAACTCCAGCTGACGCACCATCATCATCCCGGCCTGGAAGTTTCGCGCCGCCAGCATCCGGTTCAGTAGCACCTGAGGTAAGGCTTCGCCGCTTTCGAAATGACCGGAGATCAATTCCAGTGCTTGCGGCTGCCAACACCAGTTTTCCAGAAACTGGCTGGGTAACTCCACCGCATCCCAGGCCACACCGTTGATACCGGAAACTCCAGCCCAACGAACTTCCGTCAGCAGATGGTGAAGACCATGACCAAATTCATGGAACAGAGTTGTCACTTCCTGGTGGGTTAACAAACCAGGCTGATCGGCCACCGGCGGATTGAAATTACACACCAGGTAAGCAACCGGTAGCTGTATCTGGCCACTATCCAGCTGCCGTCTAACCCGGCACTCATCCATCCAGGCTCCGCCACGCTTCTTGTCCCGTGCGTAAAGATCCAGATAGAAGT
Organism: Motiliproteus sp.; assembly: GCA_026196225.1. Taxonomy (GTDB): domain Bacteria; phylum Pseudomonadota; class Gammaproteobacteria; order Pseudomonadales; family Balneatricaceae; genus Motiliproteus. The sequence goes on along the minus strand of JAPHRD010000050.1, from coordinate 26,870 downwards.
GTCCGATCACATGGCCTTGGCGCTGCAAGCGGAAAAACTTCACATCGTCGTGCCAAAGATGAGGGGCGGCCTGCTCTTCGATCTCGATACCAAATAGTTTAGAAGCGATGTTAAACAAACCAGTGAGGACTTTGGGGACTGGGAAATAAGGTCTCAGCTCTTCCTGGGAAAGCTCATAGCGGCTTTTTCGGAGCTTTTCCGAGTAGTAGCCAATATCCCAGGCCTGCAGCGCTTCGATAGCATCCGTTTCGTTGGCAAACTGCTGAAGCTCTTTCAGTTCCTGTTGCGCAATTGGCAAACTCTTTTTGGCCAGATCACGGAGAAAACCCACCACTTGATCGCAGTTCACAGCCATCTTGGTGGCAAGTGAATATTCAGCATAGTTTTCAAAGCCCAACAGATGGGCCAAGGCGTGACGCAACGACAGTAATTCGTTGATCACCGCACTGTTGTCCCATTTGCCAGCATCAGGTCCCTGGTCAGATGCCCGAGTACAGTATGCTTCATAAACCTGCTGGCGCAGGGCGCGGTTGTCGGCGTAGCTCATGACGGCAAAGTAGCTAGGGAAATCCAGAGTGACCAGATAGCCATCCTTGTCTTTGGCTTTTGCCGACTGGGCGGCCAAGGCCAGTGCATTTTCAGGAAGACCCGCTAGCGATTCAGCATCATCAAAGTGACAACTCCAGGCCTGAGTGGCATCCAGTACATTTTCTGAAAACTGGCTATTCAACTCCGACAGCCGCTTCTGCAGTTCGCCATAACGGGCCTGATCCTCGTCGGATAGATCGATCCCCGACAGCTTAAAATCCCGCAGAGCATTGTCGATCAGCTGTTGTTGGCTTGGATCCAGTTCAGCGAAGCTTTCGCTGTCACGAAGATCGCAATAGGCCTGAAACAGATCCTTGTTCTGGCCCATCTCTGTGCTGTATTCACTGAGTTTGGGTAAGGCGGCGTTGTAGGCTTGGCGAAGTTCATCGCTATTGAGCACCGCATTAAGATGGCTGACCGGTGACCACGCTTGGTTGAGACGGTCATCGATACCTTCCAGTTGCTGGATCAATGTCCAACCTTCCGGAGGCTGTTTTAGAAGCTGCTTAATCTGGGCACGGTTGTCGGCCAAAATCTGCTCGAGGGCAGGCAAAACATGGGACGCCTGAATCTGATTAAATGCGGGAAGGTCTGCACAATTCAGCAGGGGATTTGTCATATCGTTACCATTCACCAATTTTGTCGCCGGTTACCAGTGCCGGAGTATTCGTCACTGCGCGAGAATCATCGCCAGCCGCTAAGTTTAACATGCCAGTACCGATAAACTTAGACAACGAACCCCGCCCTGCTCTTATAAATTCTCTTAAAGCGCTCGACTATCGTCTCAGGAAGCTCCCGCACAACCGACTCTGCAGGTTAGAATAGCGGATCTCATGAGCTGTCTTTAGCCACAGCGTTTTATCGATCAGATTGATACAGGTACAGAGTGATGAAAATCCGCTCCTATCAAGGAATGACACCAAAGCTGGAAAAACGGGTCTTTGTCGACCCTAGTTCCGTGGTGCTGGGTGATGTTGAAATTGGCGAAGATAGCTCGATTTGGCCGTTAGTGGCGGTCAGGGGTGATATGCACCGCATTCGTATCGGTGCCCGTACAAGCATTCAAGATGGTTCGGTACTGCATATAACCCATGCCGGCCCTTACAATCCCGACGGTTTTCCGCTCTTAATTGGTGATGATGTCACCGTCGGTCACCAGGCAATGCTCCACGGCTGCACCATCGGTAACCGCATCCTGGTGGGGATGGGTGCGATGGTGATGGATGGAGCCGTGGTTGAGGATGAAGTAATTATTGGTGCCGGCTCACTGGTGCCTCCCGGAAAGCGGCTTAAGAGCGGCTATCTTTATGTAGGTCGCCCTGTGAAACAGGCACGGCCACTGACCGAAAAAGAGATGACCTTCTTTAAATATACAGCTGCCAACTACGTCCGACTCAAGGATAAACATCTAGAAGAAGACTACTCTGGGCTGGATTAAATAATACTTTGGCAAGCGTTTGGCAGCCTGTCCGTGCAGAAGGTTGCCACTACCGAGACCGCTGCAGCCATTGGCTCATTTGAGCAGCCTTCAAGGGCTTGCTGTGCAAGTCCCCCTGCACACGGTCACACCCCATCTCTACCAACAGTTTCTGTTGCTCGACTTTTTCAACCCCTTCGGCAACCGTGATCAGACCCAAACCCTTGCCCATACTCACAGCAGCACCCACCAGAGCAAGATCAGAAGGATCATCATCAATATCAAAAATAAAACTGCGATCGATCTTCAACATATCGAAGGGGTAGTTTTTTAGGTTACTGAGCGATGAGTATCCTGTGCCAAAATCATCCATAGCCAGTTGAACACCTAAACCTTTCAATCGACTGAGCATACGTTTCGCATCTGAAGGGTTGCGAATCAACATGCCTTCAGTCATCTCCAGGATCAATAGTGAAGGGTCTAAACCGCTGCTCTGAAGGACGTCGAGTATTGTTTGATGGAAATCTTCTCTCTGAATCTGCCGTGGTGATAGATTCAGGCTGATATACAGGTCGTTGAATCCCTGCTGATGCCAATCCGCCATCTGTTGACAGGCTTCGCGGAGCACCCAGTTTCCGATTTCAATGATCAGACCAGTTTGTTCTGCCAGTGGGATAAAGGTATCCGGCGTTACATCACCCAATGCATCATTTCGCCAACGCAACAAAGCTTCTATTCCAGTCAACTGATCACTGTCGGTGGCTAGAATGGGCTGATAAGCAAGCGATAGCTCATCACGATCGATGGCATGACGAAGATAGCTTTCCAGCTCCATCCTCTGGCTGAGATGTTCATGTATCAAATGGTTATAAAAGAAATAGGTATTTCTGCCCAGATCTTTGGCCTGATACATTGCCATATCTGCATTACGGAGCAGCACCTGCCCATCCTCCCCATCGTCAGGGTACAGAGCGAGGCCGATGCTCGGCGTTACCACAAGATCATTGCCACTGATCTTGAAAGGTACAGAAAAAGCTTTGAGCAGGTTTTCCAGTACGGGCATTACGTCTTCCCTTGAGTTCAATCCTCCCATGATTACCAGAAACTCATCCCCCCCCTGACGTGCAACAGTATCAACCTCCCGCACAGATCGTCGTAGGCGTTGCGCCGCCTGCACCAACAAGACATCGCCAACATCATGACCAAGACTGTCGTTAATGTGTTTAAAACCATCGAGATCAATGAACATCAGCACCGCTTTGTTACCATCACGTCTGGCTTGATGAACCACTTGCGTCAAGCGATCCATGGCCAGAGTACGGTTAGGCAGATCGGTCAAAGCATCGTACTGGGCTTGATAGCGAATTTTCTCCTCTTGAGCCTTTCTTTCATCAATATCCTGCTTGATAGCCAGGAAGTGAGTGATTACTTTCTCATCGCTCTTGACGGGAGATATATGGGTATACTCCCAATGGAGATCACCGTTTTTCTTGCGATTACAGATCTCTCCTTGCCACTCATCTCCTGCCTGGATTGTCTCCCACAACTGCTTGTACAGTGAATCGGGGGTTGTGCCTGATGAGAATATGCGCGGATTTTGATCCCTTACCTCTTGAAAACTGTACCCGGTGTTAATTTCAAAGGCGCGGTTGACGTATTGGATTCGCCCCTTGTTATCTGTGATGATAACGCTGACGGGGCTCTGGTTTACGGCTTTTGAAAGTAATAGCAAGTCCTGCTCTACTTTTCGCCGTACCGCTATCTCATCCGTCAGTGCAAGATTACTTTCTCTCAATGCCTTGGTACGCTGAAGAACACGCTCCTCCAAAACTTCTCGCGATTTCTTCAGCGCAAGCTCACGGCTGGACACTTTCTCTTTCATGACGCCAAAGGCTTGGGCCAGTTCAGTCAGCTCATCATTGCCCCTGATCGGTAAATCTCGGGTCATATCTCCGTCGGCAATCAGCTGAAATGCTTCTCGCAGATCCGCTATGCGCTTTGACAGTGACCTTGCAAAATAGAGCAGTAGTAGCAACCCGACAACAACGCTGATAACCGAAACCGAAAGAAACTGCTTTCTCTTGCGCTCAAGACTATCAACCCCTTGGAAGTAAGCCGCTTTTGAACCCTTCTCAATTTTTTCTGCCAGTGATTGGAGATTCTTCGACAAGCTGGCAAAACGCGGAGAAGATTCATAGGTAGAAATCCGTTGAGCCTCATCAACATCAGATAGACTGGCGGCTTGAGATACCGCTTGCAGATTCTCTTGAAGCCGTTCCCAACCCGTTTGAAATCTTTTAATTTCAGAAGGATAGGTTTGCTGATATTGCTGTGAAAATAGCTCTAATCGACTGTCAAACTCGATGATGGCTCGGTTAAAACGATCTACCTCAGCAGCCAAGGCGAAATAGTCTTTCAATAATGGCAGATAGATTTCAATCACCCTTACCTGATCCACCTTGGCCTGAAGCTTGTTAATCTCTGCCAGCGGCTGAATCTGCTCTTCCTGTATCTGAGACAGCCGCTCAGAGGCGTCCTGAATAATGCTGTTGCTGATAAACAACAAGGCGCCTACCAGCAGCACCACCAGTACGGCTCCTGTCAGTAATCGAGTTTGAAACGATGTTATGCGGTGATTATTTATCATCTTCAATCTTTAATGAGCCAATTCAACACTAGGATATCTATCAATAACTTTGAGCCACCGCCGGATCTGTTTTTCTCTCCCGTAAAGCTCGGTGATTTGCTGCCAAGCGGCGGCGGTTTCTCCCATCGCTTGTTCTGCAGAGATCTCTCCGTTTGCCGCACGATAAAGGTTGTGATTCAGGGCTCCAATATACGCCTCATCCCCAGGAAGGCCCGTCCCCGCAGGAATTACCTGATCAATGCTATCTCGTACCAGATCCAACACCTTAGGTGTATAGGATTCACGTAGTTGCGGATCGCTAAAGTGACGAACACGATAGGGACCAGAAAATCCACCTGTGACAGACAGAGCTTTGACAGAAACATCTGGGTCTGTAAGCCACATGGCGTATAAAAAAGCCAACTCAGGTTTGTCACTGGATGAAGGAATCACTATGTTGTTTCCGTATATCAGCGTCGTACGCCGGTTAATCTGATTGTTTATCCGGGTACCAGGCATCGGAACAGCGATAAATTTCCCCTTCACCTTGGAAGTCTGCAAATTAAACACCTTTGCACCGGCGGGAGTGATGATAGTCGCATATCCCATGCCGTTGGCAAACAAAGGTAAGGTATAGGTATAGCTGTTATCCTCCCTGAGTATCTCGGGAGGGGATGTCGCTATGGCTGCCAGATAACTCTTGGTGGCGGCGACCCCCTGCTTCGAATTAATCAGCGGATTCATCTCTCTATCAAAAAGATACTGGTTGGGGAAACTCTGAGAGGCGTAACGGGGCATCCAGAACATCCAGCCTGAAGGCTTATCACGCTGCTCCAGAGATCCGTAGAATTTGTCTTCAGGCCGATGGAAGAACTCGAGATGTTGTTGGTATTCGCGCCAGCTTTCTGGGAGCTTCAACGGCTCTCCAAAACGGCGCATATAGGCCACCTGATTATCCAGATCTTCCAACAGATCCTTGCGTAAATAAAGTACAGCAATATCACCGCCAGCAGGTATCGCCACCTGTTTTTCCCCCACAAAGGCCTGTATTTCCGGGAGAATATATTGTTCCGATTTCTGCTCGCTTAAAGGAAGATCAAAGCGCCGGGCCAGTGGAGCCAGATCAACGATCAACTGCTGTTGATCAAGATCGGCGAATTCGCGGTTCCGTGCAATTGCCACATCGACATCATCGGTGGCTTTTATAAATCCCAAGGAGGGGGTCTGAGGCATAATACTGATATCCAAATAGACTCCCGTACGCTCCTCCCAGAGAGTTCTCAGTTCATGGTCCCGACCGAGAAAATTGGCGATATTTCCCTGTTTAACCACCAGATTTAATGCACTTCCTGGTGTCACCTCTCCACTTGCAATCAGTTCATCTACAGCCGCCAATGCTTTATCAGCCTGCTCGCCTGCGTAGGAAACACCTAGAGAAAGGCATAGTCCCAAAGCGAAGCAAGCAGCAATTATTCGGCGTAGGTTTTCTTCAACGATAGTTGTTACCCGCGACATCAGCGACAGCCTTTTCTGCATACTTTGCTCCTGGTAACACAAAAGCCCGCCAAATCATTGAAACATGAGCATTCGCTTCAGTGTAGTTGATAAATATCAGCTATTTTCCACTCGCATCTAGGGCTTCGCTTTCGCCAACTCTCTCAGTCGCTTGACTACCTGATGATTAAGCGATCGCTGAGTAAAGGTCCCGTCCTGTTTTAGAATACCGGCACTGCGACCAGTCAGTAGCTCCAGCGCCTGATCCACAGTCGATACGGTATAGATGTTAAAACAACCTTCGCTGACGGCATTAACCACCGCGCTTTTCAGCATCAGATTGCGTTGATTAGCCTGGGGGATGATCACCCCCTGTTGACCGGTTAATCCCTTAGCTGAGCAAACATCAAAGAACCCTTCAATCTTCTCGTTAACGCCACCGATCGCCTGCACTTCGCCGTACTGGTTAATGGAGCCGGTGATGGCAAATCCTTGATTGATGGGGGTATGGGTCAGCGCCGATATTAAGGTGCAGATCTCCGCCAGCGAAGCACTGTCCCCATCCACATGACCGTAGGATTGTTCCAACGCAATGGAAGCCGAGATCGACAGGGGGAAGCCCTGGGCATATTTGTGGCCCAAATAACCCGAAAGGATCAACACCCCTTTTGAATGAATCGGCTGCCCCAAGGTCACCTCTTTTTCGATATCGACGATACCGCGATCACCGGGGTGAACCGTAGCGGTAATCCGCGCCGGGGTACCAAAACTCACCTCTCCCACCTGCAGGACAGTGAGGCCATTGCACTGTCCAACCACCTCTCCATCGGTGTTTATCAGCACCACTTCATTGGTGATCTCGTCCCGTAACTTATTGCTGAGGCGATTGGTACGTTGCTGCTTGGCCTCCAGCGCCTGTTCGATATGCAGATCCAGAATCAGATCTTCACCGTGTTGCTGACGTTTGTAATCGGCTTCGCAGATCAGATCCATCATCTCGCCGATATGGGCCGACAACAGATCCTGATCCTCCGCCATACGGGAGCTGTGTTCGATCAATCGAGCCACCGCTTTGCGGTGCAGGTGAGCACAGTTTTCCTGGGTGGCTAAGGTTTTCATCAGTCGTGCGTAATTGCGAATAGAGGCATCGGTGCGAGGCAGATCCTCATCGAAATCCACCACAACCCGAAACAGCTTGGAAAAATCCGAGTCCATCTGCTGCAACAGGTAGTAGATATCACGACCACCAATAATCACCACTTTAACCTGCAGCGGGATCGGTTCCGGATTCAGGGTAATGGTGTTAATGCCAGACATTTCGGCAAAAGGATTTTCTATCCGCAACTCTTTAGCCTTCAAAGCCCGCTTCAAGGCCGACCACACCATAGGGTGTTCAAACAGTTTCTCTGCATCCAATATCAGGTAGCCACCATTGGCTTTGTGCAGGGAGCCACCACGCACCAGTTGGTAGTTGGTAATCAAAGCCCCCATATCACTGGTGTATTCCACCCGTCCAAACAGGTTTTCATAGTTGGGATGGGACTCGTACACTACCGGAGCACCTTTGGTTTTCTGGTGGCTAACCATGAGGTTAACACCGTAGTGCTGCTCAAGCAGCGAACTGCGGCTGGCATCTGTTTTTAGTTCGCTAAGTTTGTCTTCGGCAACCAGATCCACGGCGGTTTTAATCAGACTGGATTCCATCGTGCCGAAATAGGTGATCAGTCTGGAGTGGCTGGAGTACTTCTCCCGCAAAGGTTGCAGCAACGGTGCTATCGACTGGCGGGCGGTGTCATTTTCCAACTTCTTGAGTTTTTCGTTCATCTCCCGACGCCACTGCGGCAGACTGGTCAGGGATTCATTGAGAAAATCTTCTAGCTCGGAGATATCGCCGTTGATGCGATTTCGATCCGCTTCTGAGAGCTGCGAAAAAGCCGCCTCATCCATAATCTGGCCATCGGCGACCGGCGTGAAGCCGACACTGCCAGCATCCCGATACAGGGCGATGGATTTTCCACGAGCTTTGCTTTCAACGCGTTCCAAAGCCTGATCATAAAGGCGATTAAAATCCCGATCGATCTTACTTTTCTGACGCTGATAAGAGGGGTTTTCAAAAGCAGAAGGCAATTCCGTACTGATGGTTTCGAGCAGGTACTTAATATCATTCTGCAAAGCCTCTGCTTTACCCGCAGCAAACGCAAAGGCTTGTGGGTAACGCCGATCAGCAAAATTATTGAGATAGCACCAGTCGCTGGGTTTACGCTCCCGCTTGGCTTCGGTTTTCAGGGTTTCGGTAACAAAAGAGAATCGGCCACTTTGAGAGTGGCCCATAACAAACATGTTGTAGCCGGGCCGTCGCATACCTATACCGAAAGACATGGCATCGACGGCTCGTTCCTGGCCATAAATGCCAGAAAAACCCTCTAAGGTTTCGGTGGTTTTAAAAGGAAGTAACTCAGGATTGCAGCGATGATAAAGCTGCTCTGTACTCAGGCTTAGCTCTCCGGCCATCTAGAACCCCTATTTCAAGCCCATGATATTAAAGAATTATTTTATTTATAGCGGTGATTATGGCGACCTGCAAGCTGATCACGACTGATATCGACTGTGCCACAGGAAAATGACAATGGAAATGCCAGAAAGGGGCAATGGTAGAAATAAAACTTCGCAAGGCGGGTGTTCGGGGCGGGCTGACGCTACCCCGAAGTAAGCTGCTGACGAATGGCCGCGATGATATTTGCTGTCTCGGGCCGCACCTTACGCCAGATATAAAAAGACTGTGCAGCCTGCTCGACCAGCATGCCCAAACCATCCAGTACGGTAGCAGCTCCGTGCTTATCGGCCCAATCCATAAAGGGGGTCGGATCAGCACCGTACATCATGTCATAACAGCAGGCTCCAGGAGCTAGGAGATTATCGGGTAGTGGCGGCAAGTCTCCCTGTAAACTGGCAGAGGTTCCGTTGATAACCAGATCGAAAGGTCCTCCAAGCTGATCAAAGCCGCCACCTTTCATGGCACCCAATGCGCTAAAATCGGTAGCCAAGGCCGTTGCTTTAGCTGCCGTTCGGTTAGCAATAAAGACTTGCTCCGGCTGGCAGGAGAGCAGTGGCTCTAACACCCCCCGCACAGCCCCACCAGCTCCAAGCACCAGCACTCGACGGCCTTTTATTTCAACACCGTGATTTTTCTGGAGATCGCGGACCATACCGACACCATCGGTATTATCACCGCAAATAACACCCTGATCATTAAGATAGAGTGTATTAACTGCACCGGCCAATCGAGCCGCCTCGGACAGTTCTTCCGCCAGCTCCCAAGCCTCCTGCTTAAAAGGAACAGTGACATTGAGCCCGCAGCCACCCTGCTGAAAGTAAGCGTTCACATCTTCTGCGAACTCACCCAACTCGATCAGTTTGGTGTGATACTCAAGATCCTGGTCAGTCTGCTTGGCAAACTCGGCATGAATCTGGGGTGACTTACTGTGTTTGATGGGATTGCCCACCACTGAATATTGGTCAGCCATGCTTCTCTAGAGTCCTAGAAAGGTTCGTCTTAACACTTAAGCCATCTCAGCCCAATCTTTGGCAACCAGAAAATGCTCATACAAGCGTGCTTCTTCGGTTCCTGCCTCAGGCTGCCAGTTGTACTCCCAGCGTACCTCTGGCGGCAGTGACATCAGAATAGACTCGGTTCGGCCACCGGACTGCAAACCAAACAGCGTGCCACGGTCATAGACCAGATTAAACTCCACGTAACGTCCCCGACGATAACGCTGAAACTCTTTGTGTTGCTCGGTGAAAGGGTGATCTTTTCGACGCTCAACAATCGGCATGTATGCCTTCAAGTAGGTTTCACCGACACCTTTAACGAAATCGAAACAGTGGTCAAAATCCGGTTCATTCAAATCATCAAAGAACAAACCGCCAACGCCACGGGGTTCGTTTCGATGCTTGAGATAGAAATAACGATCACACCACTCTTTGTAATTTTGATAACGGTCAGCACCAAAGGGATCGCACGCTGCTTTCGCCTGACGATGCCAATCACGACAATCTTCATCGAAACCATAATAGGGAGTAAGGTCGAATCCTCCTCCAAACCACCAGATCGGTTCTTCGCCAGGCTTCTCCGCAATAAAAAAGCGCACGTTAGCGTGGGAGGTAGGGACAAAAGGATTATCTGGGTGAATAACCAGGGATACACCCACCGCCTGATAAGAGCGCCCTGCCAACTCCGGCCTATGCGCCGTGGCAGAAGCAGGCATATTTTCGCCCATCACATGGGAAAAATTAACACCACCCTTTTCAATAACGGAACCGCTGCTGATCACCCGGGAACGGCCACCACCACCGGACTCCTTAGTCCAGCACTCTTCAACAAAACGTGCTGAGGGTTCCAGCTGCTGTAGGCCGTCACAGATTTGCTCCTGCAACGATTCCATAAATGGTTTAACGGTGCTCATGGATGGCACTGTCATATCCCTTTCTCCTTAAAAGCTGGAATCTTGAGACAGATTAGCTGCGCAATGTCTGTCCTGAACGAAGTACTTTAATTTCTGATGGCCGATTGAACCCACCCAGGGTGCCCGGGAGCAGGTAATCGAAACTGCGGCCCAGCATTGATCGAAGCTGATGCTGATTAGTCGCTTCCGGCTGACCAGCGAGGTTAGCTGACGTAGAAACGAGCATGCCGTCGTAATGCCGGCAGAGTCTTTTCACTCCGGAGTGATCACTCACTCTCACTGCTACTTCCTGATGTAATCCCTTGATCCAGTAAGGAATAAAGTTACTTTCATCAGGTATGATCCAGGTCGTTGGATGGTTAGACTTTTGCTCAAGAAGTAAACGCTCACTACAGGACAAATTTGCAACCAGGGGACCTAGTTGATCAAGGTCGGACGCCACCAAAATCAAGCCTTTTTCTACAGGCCGTTTCTTGATGGCAAGAATACGCATGACGGCGTCACGATCCCAGGGATCACAACCCAATCCCCAAACAGCTTCTGTCGGGTAGGCGATGACTCCGCCATGGCGCAGAATCCTGACTGCTTGTTTCAGGTGCCAGGTATTCATCGACAAGCCTTAGCTGGCAGCCAGTTTTTCCTGCAGTGCTTTGTCTTTGGCTAAAACAGCTTCTGTGTTGGCACGACGTTCATCAATCAGGCGCTGAGCCAGGGCTTCATCTTTAGTCGCCAGAATCTGAGCAGCCAGGTAGGCAGCGTTTTTAGCACCGGCTTTACCGATCGCAACAGTAGCAACAGGGATACCACCAGGCATCTGCACGGTAGACAGCAACGCGTCCAGTCCGTCCAAGGAAGAGTTGATCGGTACACCGATTACAGGCTTAAGGGTATTAGCGGCTACCGCTCCAGCCAGGTGAGCAGCCATACCCGCTGCGCAGATAAAAGCTACGCAGCCACGCTGGTCAGCGTCGACCACATAGTCATGGGTCGCTACTGGTGTGCGGTGCGCGGAAGAAACCTTAGCCTCAAAAGGGACACCCAGAGACTTAAGTACGTCCATGGAGGCTTCCATAACAGGAAGATCAGAATCAGAGCCCATCAAAATGGCTACGAAGGGGTTTGACATGGGAATTACCTTGCTGAATAAAACAGAGTGGCTTAATTAGACCGGCCAAAGTACCGAAATATTGATCGGTTTTCAACCGAACCAAATTAGGGTTATTCAACGGAGCCGCTGATAACCGCCACCAACTGAGGTGACCATCTCTTTAAGCTCCAGCTCTGTTAAGGTCGAAAGCACCGAATCTGCTGGCTGGTTGGATCTGGATATCAAGGTGTCTACCGTAGTAGATTCAAATCCCACCAACTCCATCAATTCACGCTCAGACTGTGACAGGTCGGCTATTTTACCACCAATTTCTGACGATAAAAGCTCCGTTTGCTGAGTCAGGTCGATCTGAGGGGCCAGCTCCTCAAATATATGGTCAACCTCTTCTACCAGCTTCGCACCATAACGTATCAATTGGTGACAGCCTTTACTCATAGGATTGTGAATTGATCCAGGTATAGCAAACACATCTCTCCCCTGTGCCAGCGCCTGTTTGGCGGTAATCAGTGAACCACTGCCAGGGGCCGCTTCAACAACCAATGTAGCCAGACTTAAACCACTAATAATTCGATTGCGTCTTGGAAAATTAGCCGCTCGGGCAGGTTCGCCAAGGGAATACTCACTGACAATACAGCCACCGGATTGCAGTATTTTATTTGCCAACCCCTTGTTTCTTTTAGGATAAATATTATCTACTCCGGTCCCCAACACCGCGATGGTCAAATTCATGCCATCAATAGCACCACGATGTGCAGCGCTATCAATACCCATGGCCAAACCACTAGTGGGTATATAGCCGCTCAGTGACAGCTGCCGGGAAAATCCCTGGGCTAATTCCAATCCATATATCGTAGGATTTCGACTGCCAACAATAGCAATCTGGGGTAATGACAGTAGTTCAGGATCACCCAGCACATAGAGCAAGCAGGGAGGGTCGTAGATTTCGCTAAGCCTTTGGGGATATAAGGTGCATTCCCGACTGATCAGAATACCTTGATGGATGTTCAGCCAGTTTTGGATATCCGCCATCTGCTGGTGGATTAGATCGACCTGCCGGCCCGCTGTGACAATATGGTTGATCGACTTGGGTTTGAGACCGAGTTTAGCCAGCTCCATGGCCCCTGCTGACAAGATGCCAACAGCAGAACCGAAGTGATTAAAAAGTCGGTTGAGGGTTGTGTCACCGAGATCCGGGCCTGCCTGCAAGTACAGCCAAGCCTCTTGCCGGCTTAGAGTAGAAATAGACATTGATCATCCTTGATCCTGTCACTAACGGTCTGAAGACAAACGACCGCCTGTTGTTATTTAGGTGTACGCACCTCGTCCAGAAGGGACATTGCGTTTAATGCACGCATCACCAATGCGTAGCTGACTTTATCGAAGACCTTAAACACCATAATGGTGCCACCCCGTTCGGATGGTAGCGTGACCATTTCTTGGGTAACGGGGTCTTTTACTACCTCACCTTTGCGATAAACATGGAGAACGTGACCCGTTTTAATACCTTCTCGCTCGCCCCGGTTGATAGCAACCACGTCGTATTGTCCGATCTGGGTTACACCGCGCAATACCGACAAAATCTTTCCATTTACTTCCTGCTCAGGTGCACGGGGGTAAAAGACTGACTGGATAACCTCTTCCCGAGTCGGCAATACCCGATCTTTAACTCGCACTTCTTCATAGGTGCGCTTTAAAGAGATGGTCATGATATCGTCCTGATTCGCTACCAGATATCCGCCTCCAATGGCTTTCGATTCGTAACCCAATACCTCCTCGGTTTCCGGGTCTTTATAGATCCGGGCGGGGCGATAGATACCGTAGTAGTTCTGATCGACATCAGGCAGCTCGCCGCGAGCATAGACCTTATCACCGGCACCGGAGATGATACGCTCGTTAACCCCAGCCAACACATAAGGGGCTTTTTCCAGCTCGTCTTTTTGCAGCACCAAATTATCGGAGAGGAAGCTTTTGATATCTTGCAATGGAATGGTCTGGATTGCCTGCTCTAAGTCGGAGCGTCGAATCTGTGGCCCTAGTCGACGAGGACCTCGATCCATCCGCAACTGCGGCTGACCATTGACCCACACCAGATAGATAACATCTCCGGGATAGATTAGGTGGGGGTTATCAATCTGTGGATTAACTGACCATACCTTGGGCCATAACCAAGGACTCTTCAGAAACATACTGGAGATATCCCAAAGCGTATCGCCCTTTACCACGACGTGACGGTCAGGATGATTGTCTACCAGCTGCACTACATCGGCTTTCAAGCTACCGATCATCAAAGGTCCTGTGATAAACAGAAGAGCCAAACCAAGCAGGTGTTTTCTCATTTGTAATTCCCTTTCACGCAAGTCTTAAGCGGCCTACAGCCTGCATTCTGCCTTATTCTTGCTATGGAATGTATAGTTGTAAACAGTATAATAGGCTTATGCTCCAATTTAGCAAACTATAACCTTAATTTCCTTGTCTTAACTCATTGTTTTCTTATGGCTTTATTGAATATCTTGGAATTCCCCGATCCACGCCTTCGTACCGTCGCCAGCCCTGTTGCTGAGGTGGATGACAACATTCGCACCATAATCGACGATATGTTTGAAACTATGTACGAAGCACCTGGCATCGGTCTGGCGGCCACTCAGGTGAATGTTCATCAACGTATTGTTGTCATCGATCTGTCCGAAGAGAAGGATGATCCATTGGTAATGATCAATCCTGAATATGAAATTCTCGACGAAGAACGAGAGGAATCCCAGGAAGGTTGCCTGTCGGTTCCCGGTTACTACGAAACCGTAGAGCGCGCCAATCATATCCGCCTGAAAGCGCTGGATCGCAATGGCGAGGCTTATGAACTGGAAGCCAGCGATCTACTCGCCGTCTGCATCCAGCACGAGATCGACCACTTGGATGGCAAGCTATTTGTAGACTATCTTTCCAACTTGAAGCGGAACCGTATTCGTACCAAGCTGGAAAAGAAACACCGTCAGGCCGCCCACGCCTGATCAAAAACACAGACTAACTAAAAAGCAGGTTCAAACAGACCCTGCTTTTTTTATTGAGAAGAAAACCAAATCTCATGAGCCAAGCTCCCCTGCGTATTGTTTTTGCCGGAACGCCTGAATTTGCAGCCGTCAGTCTCAAAGCTTTGATTGACAGCCCCCACCAGGTGGTGGCTGTTTATACCCAGCCCGACCGCCCTGCCGGTCGCGGAAAAAAGTTGACGGCCAGCCCAGTCAAAGAACTAGCACTGCAATCAGGCATATCGGTTTACCAACCCCTGAACCTGAAAGCCGACGAAGAGCAGAAACTGCTGGCCGAGCTTGACGCGGATATCATGGTCGTAGCGGCCTACGGCTTGTTACTGCCGGAAAGCATTCTTAACACCCCGCGCCTGGGCTGCATTAACGTCCATGGTTCACTGCTGCCTCGCTGGCGGGGAGCTGCTCCCATCCATCGGTCGCTGATTGCGGGCGACACTGAAACCGGCATCACCATTATGCAGATGGATAAAGGCCTGGACACAGGCGACATGCTGCACAAACTCCGTTGTCCAATTGAAGATGAAGACACGTCTGGAATACTTCATGACCGACTCGCAGACCTGGGCGCCAAAACATTGATGGAAGCCCTGGAACAGATCATTTCCGGAACCGTAGTCGCAGAGAAACAGCAAGATGATGCAGCCTGCTACGCGAACAAGCTGCTGAAAGCGGAAGGCCAAATCGATTGGACTCAATCAGCAGATATGCTGGACCGTCAAATCCGCGGACTGAACCCTTGGCCCGTTGCTTACTCCAGTCTAAATGGCGAACGAGTAAGAATCTGGCAAGCATTTGCCAGTACCGAAAGCACTGACCAGCGCCCGGGCACGGTAATTTCTGCTGATCGCGATGGACTTAAGGTGGCCGCTGGCGGTGGTATCATTACCATCACCCGTGCACAGCTACCCGGAAAAAAACAGTTGCCGGTGATGGATCTTCTCAACGCTCGCCAAGATCTGTTCCGACCGGGAAACCGTTTTGAAGCAGAATAAAACAGAGCATGTCATGAGCGTCCGCCTACTGGCCAGCCAAGTGCTGGCCTCCATACTTAATCATGAAGGCTCTCTCTCAACCACACTGCCCGACGCGCTCGAGCAGGTTGCGGACAAAGATCGCCCCCTGTTACAACAGCTGTGTTACGGCACCCTGCGGTTTCTACCCCGCCTGCAAGTAATTGCCGAGCAACTGCTTCATAAACCGCTAAAGAAAAAGGATATGGATGTTCAGGCCAGCATTTTGCTGGGCCTCTATCAGTTGCTGGAAACCCGCATCCCAGCCCATGCGGCCATTCGTGAAACCGTTGAAGTAAGCGTCGAACTTAAGAAACCCTGGGCCAAGGGGCTGGTCAACGGCGTATTGCGCAATTTTCAGCGCCAGCCCGAACTCCTCGAGGAGCTGGATCCCCGTTCGGACTTCCGCTTTAGTCATCCCAAATGGCTGGTGACACGGCTTAAAAAAGACTGGCCAGAGCTATACCCGCAAATTCTCGAGCAGAATAATCAGCAACCGCCCATGACTCTTCGGGTCAACCTCAGCCAAAATAACCGTGAAATATACGCTGATAAGCTGACTCAACAGGGTGTAGATTTTCAACTAGCTAATTATTCCGACGCCGGAATCACTCTCGACAAAGCGGCCGATGTTGATGATCTGCCAGGTTTCAGAGAAGGGTCGGTCAGCATCCAGGATGAGGCCGCACAACTAGCAGCTAGTTTGCTGGCTCCTCAATCCGGCGATCGGGTTCTCGACGCCTGCGCAGCACCAGGCGGTAAAACCGGCCACCTACTAGAACATCAGAACGATATCCACTGCCTGGCCCTAGATATCAGTGACGACCGCTTAGCCAAGGTAACTGAAAACTTGCAGCGCCTCGGTCTTAATTGTCAGTTACAGCAGGCCGATGCTGCCGAAAATGACTGGTGGGACGGTCAACCTTTTGACCGAATCCTGCTAGATGCCCCCTGCTCTGCCACCGGTGTCATCCGACGCAACCCCGACATTAAACACCTGCGACAAGCAGAAGATATTAAAACCTTATCCACGTTACAGTCGAAGATTCTGAAAAATCTCTGGCCGATGCTAAAACCTGGCGGCACATTGCTTTATGCCACCTGTTCGGTATTAAAACAGGAGAATCAGGATGTGGTCGGTCAGTTCTTGCAAAATCAGCCCAATGCTACAGAAATAGCTATCGAGGCCGATTGGGGAGTACAGTGTTCATCCGGACGACAACTGTTCCCACAGGAACGGGGGCATGACGGATTCTATTACGCGCTTCTCAAGAAAACGGGCTGATACAATGGCCTAAGTAAGCGACCTGAGAAAATGATCACGATGATAGCAGGAGACAGTTAACTAACATCCCATGAAAATCATCATCCTTGGAGCCGGTCAGGTGGGTGCTACCCTGGCAGAGAACCTCGCCAACGAAGCGAACGATATTACCGTGGTAGATACTGATCTGTCACGGCTACGAGAATTGCAGGATCGACTGGATATCCGCACCGTCGAAGGTCAGGGATCTTTCCCCAGCGTCCTCGCCCAAGCCGGCGCAGAAGATGCTGATATGTTGATAGCCGTGACTAACAGCGATGCGGTCAACATGGTGGCCTGCCAAATCGCCTACAGTGTCTACCACACCCCCACCCGGATCGGCCGAGTTCGTGGCCACGATTACCTTACCCTAAAAGACTCCCTGTTTACTGACAAAGCGATCCCAATCAACGTTTTGATCAGTCCAGAACAATTAGTGACCCGTAATATCAAGCGCCTGATTGAACACCCTGGAGCCTTGCAGGTATTGGACTTCGCCGAAGGACAGGCTCAGCTGGTTGCGGTAAAAGCCTATTACGGTGGCCCCCTGGTCGGCCATGAGATTGCCTTCCTGCGCTCTCACATGCCAACCATCGATACCCGGGTTGCCGCCATTTTCCGTCGCGGTAGTCCTATCATTCCCCAGGGCGACACCATTATCGAAGCCGATGATGAGGTGTTCTTTATTGCCGCTCGCAACGATATCCGTTCGGTCATGAGCGAGTTGCGCCGCCTGGATAATCCCTATAAGCGTATCATTATTGCCGGCGGCGGCAATATCGGCGCAAACTTAGCCCGTAGCATCGAAAACGACTATCAGGTCAAGATCATCGAGCGCAATATTGGCCGCTGTAACAACCTCGCCAACGAACTCAACCGTACCATCGTGCTGCAAGGCAACGCCTCCGATCAGGACCTGTTGCTGGAAGAAAATATCGAAAGCACCGATGTGTTCTGCGCCCTTACCAACGACGACGAAGCCAACATCATGGCCTCGATGCTGGCCAAGCGCCTGGGCGCCCGCACGGTGATGACGCTGATCAACAACCCGGCTTATGTAGATCTGGTCCAGGGTGGCGTTATCGATATCGCCATCTCCCCACAGCAAGACACCATTGGCAGCCTGCTGACGCACGTCCGCCGTGGCGATGTGGTTAACGTTCACTCCCTGCGCCGAGGTGCTGCCGAGGCGATGGAAGCGATCGCTCACGGTGATCAGAAAAGCTCAAAAGTCGTGGGGCGCGCCATCGAAGATATTCCCCTGCCCCCCGGAACAACCATCGGGGCAATCGTGCGCAACAAGGAAGTACTCATCGCCCACGACGATGTGGTAGTTGAGAACAACGATCACGTTATCTTGTTCCTGGTTGATAAGCGTCGAATCCCCGAAGTGGAGCAATTGTTCCAGGTCGGGCTAGCATTCTTCTAGGAGTACGGACATGCACTTTCGTGTCATCTTACGCATCCTCGGAATCCTGTTGATGCTGTTCAGCTTCAGCATGGCTCCGCCAGTACTGATTTCCTATATTTACCAAGACGGTGCATCACTACCTTTTATTATCGCCTTCTGCATCACCCTGTTGACCGGGTTTATACTCTGGGCGCCGGTCTACCGTGTACGGCAAGACTTGCGGACCCGAGACGGCTTCCTGATTACGGTCCTGTTCTGGACGGTACTGGGGATCTTCGGGGCAATTCCGCTGATGTTGTCGGAGACCCCTCACCTCTCTGTAGTTGATGCCATCTTCGAGTCCCTATCCGGTTTGACGACCACCGGTGCCACGGTGATTACCGGCATCGACTCGCTGCCCCAATCCATCCTCTACTACCGGCAACAACTGCAGTGGTTCGGCGGTATGGGAATCATCGTATTAGCAGTCGCCATTCTGCCCATGCTCGGTATCGGTGGTATGCAGCTCTATCGTGCTGAAACACCGGGGCCGGTCAAAGACTCCAAGCTAACCCCACGGATTACCGAGACGGCTAAAGCCCTTTGGTATATCTATCTGTCACTGACCATACTCTGCACCTTGGGTTACTGGGCTGCTGGAATGACACTGTTTGACGCTATCTGCCACAGCTTCTCGACGGTCGCCATTGGTGGATTCTCTACCCACGATGCCAGTATCGGTTATTTCGATAACCCCACGATTGAAGCGATCGCAATATTCTTTATGGTGATCTCAGCGGTCAACTTCGCTCTCCACTTTACCGCCTGGAGACTTCGCTCCTTCTGGCACTACTGGACCGATCCGGAGTTCCAATTCTATATCGCGATACTGGGATCCATCACTCTGTTCACCACTGCAGTACTGATGATCCACGACACCTACGAAGGTATCGAAACATTCCGCAAGGCGATTTTTGAAGTGGTATCGATTGCAACCACCACAGGATTTGCCACCGCTGACTTTGCCCAGTGGCCGACCATGCTGCCCTTCCTGCTTTTCGTTGCCGCCTTTGCTGGCGGCTGCGCCGGATCAACCGGTGGCGGAATGAAGGTAATCCGAATCCTGATCATCCTTAAACAGGGCCTCCGTGAAGTTAAGCGGCTAATGCACCCCAATGCTATCATCCCAATTAAACTGGGCAACCGTCCGATTTCGGATCGGGTAGCAGAAGCGGTCTGGGGATTCTTTTCAGTGTACCTGATCGTCTTCGTGGTGATGCTGATTGCCTTGTTATCCACCGGATTGGACCAGGTCACCGCATGGACTGCCATCGGTGCCACCCTTAACAACCTCGGCCCCGGCCTGGGTGATGTAGCAGCCCATTACGGGAATCTCAACGACCCCGCCAAATGGATTCTCTGTTTCTCAATGCTATTGGGACGACTGGAAGTGTTTACCCTGCTGGTTCTCTTCACACCAGTATTCTGGAGACGCTAATGACCCCTGCGATCAACTCCGCTAAAAAGGCCAAAATAGCATTTAACACCCACAGCTATCAGCACGACCCAAAGTCCAAATCCTACGGTACTGAAGCGGCTGAAGCCCTCGATCTCAATCCCCAGCAAGTCTTCAAAACGCTGCTGGTAGAACTGAATGGAAACCCGAAAGATTTAGCAGTAGCTGTGGTTCCGGTTGCAGGCAGTCTGGATCTTAAGGCCATGAGCAAGAGTCTTAAGGCAAAGAAAATAGCGATGGCCGATCCCAATGAAGCACAGCGGGCTACCGGTTATATCCTCGGTGGAATCTCGCCACTGGGTCAGAAGAAACGCTTGCCTACATTGATCGACAAAAGCGCTGAGGCACAAACCACTATTTTCGTCAGTGCCGGCCGCCGTGGCTTAGAGATTGAACTCTCTCCCCAAGACTTGGCCAGGCTGACCCAGGCGAAATTTTCAGTCATTGCACGGGGAGACTAAGGGTGTCGGCAGCGCTGCAGAATAAATGGGATAAGCGTTATCAGAATGCTTCCGAAAGCAATCAGCCCGCCCAGGTTTTGAAAGACAATCTGCACTTAATTCCAAACCATGGGCGGGCATTAGAACTTGCCTGCGGACTGGGTGGCAACGCCCTGTTACTTGCCCAACAAGGTCTTGAGGTCGATGCCTGGGACTTGTCTTCTGTGGCGATAAACAAGCTGAACACCTTTGCCCAGCAGCGTGGCGTAAACATATCTGCACAACAACGGGATATCGAACAAGCGCCACTTCCCTCCTCCAGCTACGATCTCATCTGTGTCAGCGCGTTCCTTGAGCGCAGTCTCTGTCCATCGATCATCGAAGCCTTACGTCCAGGCGGCCTACTTTTTTACCAAACCTTTACCCAGTTAAAGACTCAATCCTCCGGCCCCAGCAACTCCGCCTTCCTACTTGAGCGAGGCGAATTATTGAGCCTTTTCGTTCCTCTTAACCTTGTTGCCTATCGGGAAGAGCAAGACTGCGGCGACCTTGGAAAAGGGCTACGAAACCAGGCCTATCTGGTAGCTCGTAAAGCATGATAAGCACTATTTTCAGCAGTCTTTTTCTCACCCCAATCCCGATCTGATATACACAACCATCCACCGCTTATCCACAGCGCTATTTTTGACCAACGAATAGGCCCTAACACCCGCATTATCTAGGAGATAATGTATAATGCCCGCTTCCGGTGAAACGAGTTGTCTACAACCACAGATGGTGAACTAAGTGAGCGACAAACAAATAGTCGATGTCAGTACCTTCCAGGGGCTGATTATGGCGCTGCAGAACTATTGGGCGGATAAAGGCTGTGTGATCATCCAGCCGTTGGATATGGAGGTTGGTGCCGGTACTTTCCACCCCGCCACCACACTGCGGGCTGTTGGCCCAGAAACCTGGAACGCGGCTTATGTCCAACCTTGCCGCCGCCCTACCGATGGCCGCTACGGTGAAAATCCTAATCGCTTACAGCACTACTACCAGTTTCAAGTAGTTATGAAGCCGTCTCCAGACAATATTCAAGAACTCTATCTGGAGTCTCTGAAGACACTGGGCATCGACCCGACTATTCACGACATCCGTTTTGTTGAGGACAACTGGGAATCCCCAACTCTGGGAGCTTGGGGCTTGGGCTGGGAAGTCTGGCTGAACGGCATGGAAGTGACCCAATTCACATACTTCCAACAGGTCGGTGGATTAGAATGCTACCCAGTAACCGGCGAGATCACCTACGGCCTCGAACGTATTGCCATGTACCTGCAAGGCGTAGACAGCATCTACGACCTTGTTTGGACTGATGGCCCCTCTGGCAAAGTGACTTACGGAGATGTCTTCCACCAAAACGAAGTGGAGATGTCCACCTACAACTTTGAAGAAGCTGATGTCCCGTTTCTGTTCCAGTGCTTCGACACCTACGAAAAAGAATCAAAGCGTTTGATCGAAAAAGGTCTGGCCCTGCCCGCCTATGAGATGGTCATGAAGGCCTCCCATACGTTCAACTTGCTGGATGCTCGCCACGCTATCTCGGTCACAGAACGCCAACGCTATATTCTTCGCGTTCGCACCCTGGCCCGCGCCGTTTGCGAAACCTATTACGAAACCCGAAAACAGAAAGGCTTCCCGCTGGCCAGTGAAGCTCTACGGGCAGAACTACTTGCTGCTGAAGGGGGAGAAAACTAATGGAAGCACGTGATTTTCTTTTTGAACTGGGTACTGAAGAGCTACCTCCAAAAGCACTCAAGTCACTTTCTGCTGCCTTTCAGGCGACTGTAGAGAAAGGTCTCAAGGAGATCTTTGGTGATGCTTCTGAGCTGCTCGATAGCGCCAACATTCGCTCTTTTGCTACACCCAGACGCCTGGCATTACTGATTGAGAAATTACCCACTCACACCCCCAGCAAGACCACTACCGTCACTGGCCCACCCGCCAAAATCTGCTTCGATGCTGATGGTAATCCCAGCAAAGCACTACAAGGCTTTGCCAAGAAATGCGGTGCTGCTGTAGCTGACCTGGAAGAGGTCAATGGCAAGATGAGCTTTAGCCGCCAAGAAGCGGAACAATCCATCAACGACAAACTGGCGCCGCTCATGCAGCAGGCGCTGGATGCACTGCCAATTCCAAAACGGATGCGCTGGGGTGCCAGTCGAGTTGAGTTTGTTCGCCCCGCTCATTGGTGCCTGATGATCTTCGGTGACGAGGTAATCGATGCCGAAATCCTGGGCCACAAGACTGATCGAAAAACCTTTGGCCACCGGTTCCATTACAACAAAAGCATTGAACTGATCGCACCCTCAGAGTACGAGAATATCCTTTCTGACAGCGGTTATGTTATCGCCGACTTCAATCAGCGCCGGGACAATATCGCCGAACAGGTAGAGCTGGCTGCCCAGAACATTGGTGGCAAAGCTGTTATCGATCCAGCGCTTCTGGACGAAGTTACCGCCCTGGTTGAATGGCCCGTAGCGCTCGCCGGCCGTTTTGAGGAACGCTTCCTGGACGTCCCTGCCGAAGCACTGATCTCCTCCATGAAAGAACATCAGAAGTATTTCCACGTGGCCGACGAAGCGGGAAATATTCAGCCCTACTTCATTACTATCAGCAATATCGAAAGCACCGACCCCCAACAAGTGATCTCCGGTAACGAACGGGTTATCCGGCCTCGACTTGCCGATGCCGCTTTCTTCTTCGAAACCGATAAGAAGAGCAGCCTCGAATCCCGCATCGAAAAACTCAAGCCGATCGTATTCCAAAACCAGCTGGGGACGGTTTATGAGAAGGCTCAGCGGGTTTCCAAGCTCGCTGCCTACATCGCCTCAAAGATCGAAGGGAATGGCGACTGGGCCGCCAGAGCCGGCCAACTAGCCAAGACCGACCTGGTTAGCGAGATGGTTCTGGAGTTCTCTGACCTGCAAGGCTTAATGGGCTATCACTACGCCAATAACGATGGCGAACCCAGCGAAGTAGCAGAGGCGATCTTCGAGCAGTATCTGCCAAAATTCTCAGGCGATAAACTACCCGCCAGTAAGACCGGACAGGCCCTCGCCATCGCCGATCGTGTCGACACCTTAGTAGGCCTGTTTGGTATCAACCAACCTCCTACCGGAAGCAAAGACCCCTTTGCACTAAGACGTTCCGCAATCGGCGTTTTGCGTATCCTGGTGGAGAAGGAACTCGACCTGGACCTGGCTGAACTACTAACAGAGGCCACCAAAAACTACAGCGACCTGCCCGCCCTTGATGGGCTGGAAAACACAGTGCTGGAATTTATGCTTGACCGCTTCCGCGCCTGGTACAACGACGAAGGGGTCCCTGTAGAAGTATTCCTGGCTGTAAAAGCGACCAACCCAAGCAAGCCTCTTGAGTTTGATCAGCGAGTAAAAGCGGTTAACTTCTTCCGCACCCTACCTCAAGCGGAAGCGCTGGCAGCAGCTAACAAACGTGTTGCCAACATCCTTAGCAAGCAGGCAGACAGTGGTGATCAGCAACCGCAAGAGAGCCTCCTTCAGGAACAGGCCGAACAGGCGCTATTCAATGAGATCACCGCTCTAAGCAGCGACCTAGATTCACTGATGAGCCAATCGGACTACAAGTCTGTTTTGGAGAATCTTGCCAGCCTACAAGCCAGCATCGACTGCTTCTTTGACGAAGTCATGGTGATGGCCGAAGACGAAGCCGTACGCAACAACCGTATCTGCCTTCTGAAAAAACTACGAGAACAGTTCCTCTTGGTTGCAGATATAGCACTGCTTGGCTAAAACGCGCCCTTTGCTCAATTTAAAAAGCCGGCACTCGCCGGCTTTTTTGCACCTAGCCCATTGGCCAATAAACTTTAACCTTAGTTCTCAGCATCTACACCCAAAAGCTAAACAAGACGAATCTACCGCAGAACACCCCATGTTATAATCACCCACCCAATGCCTAAGCATTCACAAAAACCGGGACCAGAATGAACAAGCTAGTAATACTCGATCGAGACGGTGTGATTAATGAAGACTCTGACAACTACATCAAAAGCGTTGCTGAGTGGCATCCCATTCCCGGAAGCATCGAGGCGATCGGTCGCCTCAGCAAAGCTGGTTTCACTATCGCCATAGCAACCAATCAATCCGGACTCGCTCGCGGTTATTTTAGCCTGGAAACTCTCGAAGCAATGCACCAGAAAATGATATCTCTGGTTGAGAAACAAGGTGGAAGCATTTCGACTATTGCCTTCTGTCCCCACCATCCCGATGACAATTGCGACTGCCGAAAGCCCCTCCCCGGACTGGTGGATCAGATTGAACAGATTCTAAACGTCAGCGCAGAAGGCGCCATTTTTGTCGGTGACACCAAGAAGGACATGCAGGTAGCCATTAGCAAAAACTGCACACCAATTTTGGTTAAGACCGGCAAAGGCCAGCGCACTTTAGACAAAGGATTAGGGCTCGAAAACGTTACTATCTTTGACGACCTTTCAACTGCTGTAGATTCAATTCTGGCTTAATGTTCCACGTGAAACATCGCCCCAAAAACCTACCCATTGTCTATAGCCCTCACTATTCTATTAGCTGGAATCCCAAACACAGATTCCCAATGGCAAAGTATCGACTGCTCTATGACCGTCTCATAGCGCAAGGAATAGCACAAGGCGAGAACGTATTCATCTCCTCCCCTGCTACCAAATCTCAGATGCAATTGGCTCACACCAGTGAGTATATCGATCGCTTTTCTTCCGGGCGCATAAGCGAACGGGAGATGAAAAAACTAGGCCTGATATGGTCAGAACAACTGGTGAAACGGACCTTTACTGCTGTCGGAGGTACAATTCTCACCTGTAAGCTAGCAAAGGAATTCGACCTGGCTTGCCATCTTGCCGGTGGCACCCACCATGCCTTTGCTGATCAAGGTATGGGCTTTTGCGTCTTCAACGACATTGCTATCGCAGCGAAATATTTGATTGAAAGCGGGCTCTCCAAACAGGTTCTGATTATCGATTGCGACGTTCATCAAGGAGACGGCACTGCTAAAATTCTCGAAGACGAACAGCAATGCTTCACCTGCTCTATTCATGCTCGGACCAATTATCCTTTCGAAAAGATGAGTAGCGATCTCGACGTTGAAGTCGATAAGGATGCCGGTGATGGGCAATATCTTGAGGTATTGGAGTCCACACTAGACAAACTTGATCGAGCCATTAATCCAGATTTTGTAATCTACGATGGGGGCTCGGACGTTCACGAAGATGATCGTCTGGGTCATCTGAAACTTACCGATAGCGGAGTCCAGCAAAGAGACAAAAGAGTGATCGAATGGGCTCGCAGTAAAAACCTACCCGTCGCTTGTGTCATCGGTGGTGGTTACGATCACGATCACCAAGAGCTTGCTCGCCGTCATAGCTTGCTACCTGAATCAGCACAACAGCATTATTTAAAAGAACAAACCCTGAAGATTCCCTCCTAGCTAGGAAATAGACTATTATCCTACTGGGTTTGCTTGTATTGGCAGGAAGCCGAAAAGCCTACCTTCAAATTAACTACCAAGTTCTACATATATGGAGAACCACCATGGATGGATTCGTTCTTTGGCGCTCAATTCTGCGCGCCGTATTTCTCGCTTTTTCGTTGTCTTTTGCATCTCTTGCTATCGCTACTCCTGTCATTCAGGAGGTTTATTACGACCTTCCCGGCAGCGATGCCAGCGGAGTATTTACTGAGATCTATGCAGATCCCGGATTAAGTCTTAACGATTGGCAGCTAGTGGGTATTAACGGCAGTACTGGCCTCCCTTACCGAACAGTAACTTTTACAAATCTATTCGTTCCAACCGATGGCTTCGTAGTGATCAGTACGACCCAAGCATCAATCGATTTGGCTTCAGTGAGCGACTACCAGGACAATGTTGACTGGCAAAATGGAGTCGATGCGCTACAGCTTTGGAGTGCTTCTGGAGAGTTAGTAGATGCCATTCAGTATGGTTCGCTTTCTGGGTTCTTCGCTGGAGAGGGAGACCCGGCTGTAGATATTTCGCCTGGATTTAGTCTTAGTCGACAATACGCCGGTTACGATACCAACGATAATTTAAATGACTTTTTGGTACTAGATACACCGACACCGGGAACAGCCTTAGCAGCTCCATCTTCAAACTTCATCAGCGTGCCGATAAGCAACAGTGCGACCCTACTGATGTGCGGATTACTCGCGTTAGTTTTTTCCTATCCCACAAGAAACCGTGCCATCGCTTAACACTTTTATTGTTTACTTCAGGCACAAAAATGTATGGTTCCCCTCGTTGTTGCAATAGCTGATTGCGATGACGAGGGTGGTCTGCGCTAATGTATTCGGAGTCTTGTTGGAAGAACCTAACGGTTTTCCGCTCCACGATGAGTATCCGCGCCGGATAGTCCTCAAAAAGGCCAAAGTCTGTAGCGACTATTTT